>NZ_JBWYJB010000015.1:0-59976 GCF_056784015.1 Acinetobacter sp. ANC_7655
TAAACAATAAATGCCTTAGTGATAAGGCTAATATCATAAAAACAACCCAACTAATTAGTTGAAAAGCTAAATAATAAACAATAATGAATGGTTCAAAAAATGAATGATTTACAATGAAATTTTTATTTACAAATAGCATCAAAGTTGACTATTAAATAAAATGCCAATCCTAATTTGCAGATTGAGTATTGAAAATCAAGATTTCAGTCGAAAGGTTATATAAGAATTTATTCTTAGTAACTAAGAATAAATATAAAACTCTTAAAACTTGAATTTTCATGATTTTTTATGCCAATTGAATTATTAATCAATCTATTAAATGAATAGTCCACTAGAAAGTTGTATAGACAAAAATCCTAATTTATTGCATTTATATAAAATATGAATCTAGGTTCATTATTTTAAAAATACTCACAATTGGAGGTGAGATAAAAATGACAGCGCAGACAATGAATGTGAATGCTGTAATTGATAATGCAAAATTTAAACCCTTTCATTTATCAATCGTATTATGGTGTTTATTTATCGTAATTTTTGATGGTTATGATTTAGCAATTAATGGCGTAACGTTGCCACTTCTTATGCAAGAGTGGGGTATGACTTCTGTCCAAGCTGGGTTATTAGCGAGCACAGCGCTAGCGGGAATGATGTTTGGTGCGATGCTTTTTGGTATGTTGGCAGATAAAATTGGTCGAAAAAAAGTTATTTTAATTTGTGTAACCTTGTTCAGTGGTTTTACTTTTTTAGGAGGATTCGCAAGTAATCCAACAGAATTTGGAATTTTAAGATTTATTGCTGGACTTGGTATAGGCGGTGTTTTGCCAAATTTAGTAACTTTAACTTCTGAATATGCACCACAAAAATTGAGAAGTACCTTAGTTACGATTATGTTTAGTGGCTATGCAGTTGGCGGAATTATGGCGGCTTTATTGGGTGTAAGATTTACACCTGAATTTGGTTGGCAGATTATGTTCTTTATTGCAGGAATTCCATTATTAGTATTACCGTTTATATGGAAGTATATGCCTGAATCACTAACATTTTTAGTGAAACAAAAAAATTATGAACCTGCCTCAGAAATTATTAATAAGATCAATGCAGATTTAAATGTTAATTCGTCAACTCATTTGGTTCTAAACGAAATTAAACTACCTGATGCATCGGTTAAATCTCTTTTTACTGATAATAGAGCGACAACGACGTTGTTATTTTGGTGCTGCTTTTTTATGTGTCTTTTAATGACATACGCATTAGGAAGTTGGTTACCAAAGTTAATGATGGCTGCAGGTTATTCTTTAGGAAGTAGTTTAACGTTTTTACTTTCATTAAATATTGGCGCTGTCATCGGTACTATTGGTGGTGGAATTCTAGCAGACAAATTTCATCTCAAACCTGTAGTGATTACGATGTTTGTAATTGGAGCTTTTGCTTTATTTGGATTAAGTTTCAATTCGCCGCCAATGGTTATTTATCTACTTGTGGCATTGGCTGGTGCAGCATCAATTGGTACAAGTATTTTAATATATAGCTATGTAGCGCAATCTTATCCAATTGCTGTACGTTCAACTGGGATTGGTTGGGCTTCAGCAGTAGGGCGTATAGGTGCAATTGTCGGCCCCATTGTCATTGGTATTCTTTTAGGAATGGAATTGCCGCACAAATGGAATTTCATTGCCGTTGCTATACCAGCAGTAATTGGTGCAATAGCCGTATTATGTATTAAAAGGACAAAAGTGATTGAAACAGTTCCTGAAAAAATAAAAATCGCATCTTCAATTACACAATAGAATAAAAGCCTCATAAGAGGCTTTTTTTATAAATGTGATTTTAAAATTTTTTGATGCTCTTTAACCTGTTTGGCATAACGTTTACCTTGTTTTTTCATTTTTCGATTTGTGTTGTATCCAGTAGGTCCAACGTTGTAATAGGCCAGTGCTTTTTTCCAGCTACCAGCAGATTGATTATATTTTGATAGGATAAAAGTCCCACAATGTATATTAATATTTTCTTGAAAAAGGTCACCTGGACAAGATTGTTGCCAATATCTAGGGATAATTTGGGTAAGACCTACAGCACCTGCTGGTGATACTGCATAATTTCGATAACTCGATTCTTGTCGAATAAGAGCGGCCATTAACAGGGGGTCGACATCAAATTGTTGCGCACTTTGCACAATTAGTGGTGAAACCCTATTTGCGGTGTCTGGGTGTACAGAGTATGCCTTTTGAATACCTGTTGAAAGTTTTGCGGCGCGTTTTTGTACTGAACCACCACCTAAAGATGAGCAACCGACAAACACGATACACGATGATAGAACTAAACTATATTTAAGGAAAGTAAAGGATGGGGGAGGTGATTGTAAACGTTGTAAAAAAAGCAAAATAGTAACCGTACAAATTCAATTTGCAAAAATCATAAGTAAGCTGGTGATTGGGGTCAAGCCCTAGATAAATTGGAGTGTTGTAGTTTTGCAATATATTGATGAGTAAGATAAATAGATCAGAAAAACTTTAAAATTGATTCAATATTTTCTTATAATAATGCCATTATTAAATGCCTGAAATCATCATGACGCCAGCTTGTAAATTTCTAAAAAACAAAAAGATAGATTATTCTGTTCATGAATATGAGCATGATCCTAATGCTGAAAGTTTTGGTTTAGAAGCAGCTCAAAAATTGGGTTTATCTGTACATGAAGTTTTTAAGACACTTCTAGTGACAGATGATGTCAATTATTTTGTGACAATTTTACCAGTGGACCATCAACTTAATTTAAAAAAGGCGGCGAATGCTTTCAGTTGTAAAAAACTTAAAATGGCTGATCCGAAAGTGGCTGAGCGACTGACCGGTTACTTAGTGGGTGGGATTAGTCCAATTGCTCAAAAAAAGCGACTTAATACAGTCATTCACCAATCGGCAAGTTCTCTTAAAAAGGTGTACGTGAGTGGTGGAAAACGAGGGCTAGATATTGGATTAGATCCTCAATCATTGGCCCAAGTATTAGATGCTCAATTTAAGGACATTGTGGATCACACTTAATGTTTGATCACTACATTTGACGTAGATTGGTTAGATATTCTTGAGCGATAAAAATTTCTTGATCATCAGTTGGGCATACTTTGTTCCATTGATGTTCTTGATCTAATTCCCAAGCACGTTGATTATCGTTCAGATAATTCAGTAGACCATCTTTAATAATCGTTTTCTTTAGTTTTTTATCTTCAATCGGAAAACAAGTTTCTACTCTTGAAAATAAATTACGTCCCATCCAGTCTGCACTTGAACAATATAATTTCTCATTGCCTTGATCTAGAAAATAGTAGACCCGTGTGTGTTCTAAAAAACGTCCTACAATGGATCTGACGCGGATATTTTCTGATAACTGTGGTACTTGAGGTCTTAATGAACAGATGGAACGAATGATCAGATCGATTTGAACACCTGCATTTGACGCTTGATAAAGTGCCGCGATTAATTTAGGTTCAGTTAAAGCGTTAACTTTGATAATAATATGCGCTTTATGACCAGTCTTAGCATGGTGGATTTCATTGGCAATGAGTTTTAAAAGCTGTTCATGCAAGGTAAAAGGTGCATGGAACAGCTTTTTAGGCTTTGCCATTTTTCCCATACCTGTCAATTCTTGAAAGATTTTATGGACATCTTCACAAATGTCATCATCAGTGGTCAGAAGACCGTAATCGGTATACATTTTTGCATTACCAGCATGATAATTGCCAGTTCCCAAATGAACATACCGTTTCAGATGATCTGCTTCTCTACGAACAACCAGAATCATTTTAGCGTGAGTTTTATAGCCCACGATACCATACACAACAACAGCTCCAGCTTCTTGTAGGAGGTTGGCGACCATGATATTGGATTCTTCATCGAATCTAGCACGTAATTCAATAATCGCAGTAACTTCTTTACCATTTCGTGCTGCTTCTGCTAAGACCTGAACGATCTCTGAATCTGGTCCGCTGCGATAAAGAGTTTGCTTAATTGCCAAGACATTAGGGTCTTTTGCAGCCTCTTTTAACAGGTTGATGACGGGTGAAAATGAGTCAAAAGGATGATGTAAAAGGACATCACGTTGTTTTAATACATCAAATATACTTTTTGATTGTCTCAATATCTTCGGTATCACGGGTTGATAGGGTTTAAACTTCAAATCTGGACAATCAAAATCTGAAAATAATCGAGCTAAATTTACAGGACCTTGAACACGATAGAGTTGTGAAGGTTCTAAAGAAAATTGTTCAAGTAGATATTGGTTAATCGTTTCTGGGCAATTGTGATCAATTTCAAGTCGAACTTCACGTCCAAATCTTCGCGAAGAAAGTTCATCTTTAAGAGCAACTGCCAGATCGTCTACATCGTCAGCTAAATTTAAGTCAGCATTGCGTGTAACACGGAATTGGTAGCATCCTGTCGCCTTCATTCCTGGAAATAAGTCATTGATATGTTGTTGCAGAATAGCCGACAACAGGATGTAATGTTGCTTACCTTCGCATAAGTCATCAGGAATTTTGACCGCCCTTGGCAAAGTTCTCGGTGCAGGTACGATCGCGAGCTCAATCTGACGACCAAAAGCATCTTTACCTTCAAGCGTGACAATAAAATTAAGGCTCTTATTGACTAAACGGGGAAAAGGATGGGCAGGGTCTAAACTGATGGGCGTGATTACTGGTTGAATAAATTTACTGAAGTAGTTTTGAATCCATTCAGTATATTTATCTAAAATTCCATGATATTGGATAAATTCGATACCATAAGATTTAAGTTGAGGAATGAGCTCGTTATTAAGTATCTGATATTGTTCTTGAACCGCATGATGCGTTGTTTTAGATATTTGTTCTAAAATAATTTCATTGGGAAAGGCATCAGGCGCAGTAGTTATTTGATTTAATTCGATCTGTTTTAAAAGTCCAGCAACGCGTATTTCAAAAAACTCATCTAAATTCCGAGAAAAGATGATTAAAAAATTTAGTCGCTCTAATAAGGGGTGGTGAGGGTCTTTAGCTTGAGCTAAAACTCGTTTATGGAATTCTAATAATGAAAGTTCGCGATTAATGTAAGTGTCTGAATTGTGTTGAAAGTTTTCAAAAGAGTGCATAGTACCAATTATTGCTTTTTGAGCCGTCAGGAAAGACCTTGCAGCGATGGTACGTTTGATGTGTGACAGTAATATTACATTGATTGGTATATATTCGATAAATATATATAATTGGATTTATTTTATTTTAATCAAAAAAGCACACAATAAGTGTGCTTTTTTTAAATCAATTAGGGCTTAGAAATCGTAACGGAAACCTAAAGATAAACCTAAAGCATCCTCACCTTTGAAACCCTTCACATTATTTGTACGTGCTTGTTCCCATGGTGTAAGGCTTGAGTTTTTGTCATTAAGCACAGTTGCGACGTTACCGTAAACACGAACTGCTTTATCAAGACGATGTTCAAGTCCTAAAGCAATGAGTGTTGCGTTCGCATCTTTAGCATCTACATCACGGTGCATCACTTGACCACGGATATATGTTTTTGGTGCAAATTTATAATCAGCTGCAACACCAATGACTTGTGCATCAGGATTTTTTACGTCATTGTCATGAGTCATATATTGATATAAACCACCAATATTTAGCTCAGGTGTGATTTTATAAGCACCAGCTAAACGGAAGCCATCACGTTCGCCGCGAGTCGCATCTTCTTCATAGTGTTCATAAGCAGCTGCGAAATCAACAGGACCTTCTTTATAGGTCAATGCAAGATCGTAAGCTTTATTCTTTTTAGAGTCGCCTTTCTTTTGAATAACTTCACCAGTATCTTTATCTACAATTGTTTCCGTGAAGCCTGGAGAATTGCTTTCGTGCAATGAAAGTGCTGCTAATACATTGAACCCATTTCCGAATTTTGGTGATTTATATTCGATGGTATTTTCATTACGCTCATCAAAACGTAAGTCACCAGCACGTGTTACATTACGTAAATCACCTACTTGATCGCCGAAATAGTTAACTGGACCACGTGCTATTTTAAAAGGGCTATCAAAACGACCGACACGAGTTTGACCGAAATTACCTTTTAAACCAACAAATGTATCACGTGTTGCAAAATCAACACCTGAATTTTGTCCACCGCTAGCAAAGTTGATTTCTTGTTCAATTTGACCAAAAACAGTCATATCATTTTCTAGTTTCTGTTCAACTTTAAAGCCTAGACGAGATGAATTAGATGATAAACCCACTTCATTATAATCTTTACCATCATCAAGGTAATCTAATGAAACATGCGCACGACCATAAATTTTAACGTCGGCTGCCATTGCGATTGATGGTGTAATTAGTGTTGCCCCAACTGCTAATGCACAAAGTGTTTTTTTCATTTCTAGCTCCAGTAAAGACTGATTTATTGTCCTAATAATCATGATCAGTAGTTTTTTTGTAACTACTGTTCTCTATTGGTGCTAAGTATTCATTACAAATAAGTCAGTAATATTAAGAATTTATTTCATTATCATGAAAATGGATAGAAACAATTTATAGTAATCAAAAGGCATAAAACAAAAAAAAGGAGCCAAAGCTCCTTTTTTTATGAGGATCTGTTATAAAGCAGCTTTAATCTTCTCAGCCAAAGCCTTGATACGCTCTTGATCACCCATTTGTGCTGCGTGTTTACCCAGTTCATGAATTGAACTTGGAATAAGATGGAAGTGAACGTGAGGCACGGTTTGCCCAGCTGCAGCACCAGATAACTGCATCAACACTATACCTTTTGCATCTAGTGCTGTTTCAATCGCTTTTGCAATTTTTTGAACAATTTGAATCGTGTACGCTGCAGTGTTTGGATCTAAGTCGAGTAAAGTTACGGCAGGTGATTTAGGGATGACTAAAGTATGACCATCTGCCTGAGGCATAATGTCCATAAATGCAAGAACTTGCTCATCCTCATACACTTTAATTGCAGGAAGTTCACCACGTAGAATTCTTGCAAAAATATTTTGATCATCGTAAGCCATAACTATTCCCAGAATGTAATTAGATTGAATTATTTACAGTTCAATTCTTTCTGACGTTGCTTAATGGAGTCAAGCTTTTGTTGCTCTTTTTCTGAGAACTTAGGTTTAGTTGTATTGCAATTTTCATTGCCGAACTTTGCCTTAGTATCTGGATCTTTAAAACAGAAGCCTTTTGATGCATAGATGATGTTGTAATCATCTTTAAGTTTTTCACACTCTTTTGTAGTATCGGCAAAAGCATTAACCCCAGCTGAAACAGATACAGCAGTAATTAAACCTAATAAAAACTTATTCATGAGTATCCTCATTTAGAAATGGACATTTGATATTGTCACATTTCAATTATATGGGCTTTATATGTGAATTCAATGGCGAAAATTTATTCTAAGGTAATTTTGCTCCATGATTCGTACATTTTAACTGCTGTCGAAAAATCACTATTAGGTTCAGCTATTGCATTAGCAGCACTAATTAGACTTTGAGTAAGCGTAATGACAGGTGCGGATAATTTTGCTTGATGAATGAGGTCTACTGCGATACCAGTGTCTTTGCTCAGTAACGGTAAGGCAAAAGTATTTGGAAAACTTCGATTTAATACCCGTTGAGGCAATACATTTTCAGTCACACCACTTTTACCACTTGAAGCATTGATGCACTCTAATGCTTCATTTAAATCCACACCATGTGCTTTAAGTGCAGTAAAACCTTCAGCAGCGGCACATAAGTGAACAGCCAAGAGCATGTTGTTCACTGCTTTCACAGCAAAACCAGATCCTGAGTCTCCTACATGCTTAATCAGTTTACCCATGGCTTGCATTGCTGGTAATGCAGCTTCAAAAGCCGCTTTTTCACCACCAACCATGAAGGTTAAAGTCGCATTTTCAGCACCAATAGTTTGTCCGCTAACCGGCGCATCTAGAAAAAATACACCTTTTGATTTTAAAAAAGCTTGTTGTGCTTTTGCTGCATCAGGCACGCCACTGGTACAGTCTACCCAAATTGATCCAGATTTAATGTCGACTTGATGAATGATCTCATTGACTTGCTGACTCGTTGGTAAGCAACTAAAAATGATATCAGCTTGGGCAGCTTCTTGAAGTGATACAGCTTGTGTTTGATATTCAGTTGCATGTTGTTTGGCTTTCTCGAAATTTCGATTCCATACCAAAACTGATTCATAGTGTTTGGGTAAATGAGCTGCCATACGGTAACCCATTGCGCCTAATCCAATAAATGCAACTGTCGTCATTTTCTTTACTCTATTTGTGTTGAACGCTCTGCTAACCAGTGAGCAAGTTCAGGCCAAAATTGATCGGCACTTTTTTGACTCGACATTAAACCTAAATGCCCACCAGGAATAAGAGTAAACGTGACATCACGACTATTTGTCAATTCAGTCAATGGTCTAACAGCATCAGCTGTGACCATTTGATCGCTTGAACCCGCGCCAATCATAAGAGAGCAGTCTATATTTTTTAATTCGATTTTCTTATCTTGAAGTTCGATATAACCATTTTTTAGCGGATTTCTTAACCAGACATTGAATAACATATCTTGGTTTACCCCAGCAGGATAATCAATCATATGATTGAGGAAATAACCTAAAGTGGCATGTTCATGCAAAAGTTTTTTATCATCAAGATTCAGTAATAATTGTTTGTGACCTTCATACCAACCTTTTGGATCTAAAATTTTAAATCCAATTGCATTTAAAATACCTGGGGAGTGAATGAGGCGCTTAGGAATACGACCGTTATAAACTTTATGTTTGAGTAGACGAGTTCTTTCAAGATAGCGATTCATCTTAGCATATAGCTTTCCGATATTGCCTGAAGCAAAGCTATCAATTGGACTACCTAAAACGATTAGATTTTTTACATGGTTCGGCTGTCTGAGCGCTGTGTACAACAGAACAAATATTCCCGCCATACTCCAGCCATGTAAAGAAATTTGATCACATTTAGCGTGTGTACGAATTTGATCGATACAATTCGGGATTGCATCATCAATAAAACCTAAAAAGTTGAGATCGCGATCTTTATAGCTAAAGTGTCCCCAATCCAACAAATACACGTCAAAACCTTGCTCTGTATAATATTTGATAAGAGAACGGTATGGATAAAGATCATAAATATCCATCTTGATCGCTAAAGGCGCGACAAAGACCAATGGCTCAACATATTTTTTATTTTCAGATGCGTAATATCGAATTTTACTCGATTTATGAGTACCTATCACTTCATACGGCGTTGCTTGAGATAAAACCAAAGATTTACCGTAAAAAATGCGTGTCCCTAAATTTTTTAACTTGCTTTGTTTAGAACGCCAGTTAGTTTTTAAATGTTCCATGAAGGTTGAAGATCTCATAAGCATGTGATTTGAACGAAGTCTAAGCGATATTTATATATTTTACCTTGACCTTAAATGCTTTGGGCGCTCAAAATGTTGGCAATTATTCACAAAGGCAGTTTTTAGGACTGATTTAGAGCAATGAGCCAGCAAGACGACATTGAATACCAACTTGATACATTAGCACTTCGTACAGGTCATACGCGCAGTTTTGAAGGTGAGCATGCTGAACCGATGTTTCTAACTTCTTCATTTGTATATGCAAATGCAGCAGAAGCAGCAGCTAAATTCTCTGGGAAAGAGCCCGGTAATATTTATTCTCGCTTTACAAACCCAACAGTCGCAATGTTTGAAAAAAGATTGGCTGCAATGGAAGGTGCTGAACGTGCAGTGGCAACAAGTACGGGTATGGCTGCGATCATGGCGGTGGCGATGTCATTCTTAAAGGCTGGTGATCATATTGTATGTTCTCGCGCAGTCTTTGGTTCAACCGTGGCCTTATTTGAAAAATACATTTCTAAGTTTGGTGTGACTGTCAATTTTGTTGATTTAACAGATTTAGATGCTTGGAAAGCTGCGATCAAACCAGAAACTAAACTACTATTTGTAGAATCTCCGTCAAATCCATTATCGGAAATTGCTGATATTCGCGCATTAGCAGATATCGCGCATGAAAATGATGCTTTACTCGCAATTGATAATAGTTTCTGTACGCCAGTGCTACAACAACCATTAAAATTGGGCGCGGATCTAGTTGTCTATTCAGCGACAAAATATCTAGATGGTCAAGGTCGTGCGTTGGGTGGTGCTGTCGTAGGTAATCATCAATTACTTGAAGAAGTTTTTGGCTACGTTCGTACAACTGGGCCTTCTATGAGTCCGTTCAATGCTTGGGTTTTCCTAAAAGGTTTGGAAACGCTTCGTCTACGTATGAAGGCTCATTCTGAAAGTGCACAAAAGATTGCTGAGTGGCTTCATCAGCACGATAAAATCGAGAAAGTATTCTTTGCTGGCTTAACGGATCATGTAGGTCATGATTTGGCTAAACAGCAACAAAAAGGTTTTGGTGGTATCGTTTCATTCGTGGTAAAAGGTGGGCGAGAAGCTGCTTGGAAAGTGATTGATCACACTCAATTTATTTCTATTACTGGGAATCTTGGGGATGCAAAATCAACGATTACTCATCCTGCAACGACTACTCATGGTAAATTGTCTGATGAAGCGAAGGCTGCAGCTGGCATTGCAGAAGGTTTAATTCGTCTTTCAGTAGGTTTGGAAGACGTTGATGATATTATTGCAGACATTCAACGTGGTCTTGATTTAGTCTAATTTAAATTTGTTCGGAGTATACAAATGAACATTAACATGCTTATGCAACAAGCACAGCGCATGCAAAAGGAAGTAGAGTCCAATATCAAGAAAGCGAAAGAAGAGCTTGCACAGAAAGAAGTGCATGCTGAAGCTGGTGGTGGTTTGGTAAAAGTGACAATGACTTGCCGTAATGTGGTAAAACGCATTGAAATCAATCCAGAATTACTTCAAGACGATCCAGATATGATTGAGGATTTGATTGCAGCTGCTATGAATGATGCTGCACGCCAAGCCGAAGCGATTTCAGAAGAAACAATGAAGTCTGCAAATAGTGGTATGGGATTACCTCCTGGCTTGTCAGGTTTATTTTAAGGATATTGCCGAGTGTTCAGCGAACGGTTTGACCAACTCGTCCAAGCACTGCGAATTTTACCAAGCGTTGGGCCTAAGTCGGCTCAGCGCATGGCGTTGCATTTGATCATGAAGAATAAGCAAGGTGCTTTGGCATTATCTGAAGCACTTAGCGATGCCGCTGATCATATCCATGAATGTTCAATTTGCCACTCATTGACTGAGAATGAGGTGTGTGACATTTGTCTGTCGCAAGACCGAGATGATACCTTGCTCTGTGTGGTTGAATCTCCTGCAGACGTGATGGCAATTGAGCAAAGTGGAAGTTTCAGAGGCAAATATCATGTATTGGGGGGGCATTTATCTCCTTTAGATGGTATAGGGCCTGAAGAGGTTGGCATACCTGCATTAGTTCAACGCTTAGCTGAAGGTCAGGTAGCAGAGGTTATTCTCGCTACCAATGCAACGGTTGAAGGACAGGCTACGGCACATTATTTGGTAGAAGCTACACGTCATTTGAATATCAAAATGACACGTATTGCTCAAGGTGTACCACAAGGGGGTGAGCTTGAGTATGTCGATAGTCACACCTTAAGCCAAGCAGTTCATAATCGTATGCAAATGAAATAAGCACAAATTGTGCTTATTTTTTTGATTAGAGTAATATTACTTTTCTGAATTGTTTTTTAGTCAAAAAAAATATTAAATTTTTCATGTTTTATAACTATTTACAGTGTATACATAGATTTGCTTGACGCTTTAATTGAAAATTTATATTTAAAATTGATAATTTAAGCTAAAATACATCTCGATATCAATCTAGCACATTGTTTTTTATGATGTTTCAATTTATCCAAGAGCAAAAAGAACTCGAGCATGTTTTGACACTAATGAGTCAACAAGATGTTTATGGTTTAGATACTGAATTTATCAAAGTTGATACACTATGGCCAAAATTGGGTGTCTTGCAAATCAATGTCGCAGATCAGGTGTTTTTATTAGACGGTACACGTCTAGATTTTTCGAGTTTCTGGCCTAAAGTTTTTGCTGCAAAGCAAAATATTTTCCATGCTTGTGGTGAAGATATTGATCTGATTTACCATTATTCAAAAGGCAATCATCTTAATAATGTATTTGATACTCAGGTGGCTTTGTCTTTTCTCGGACACGGATTACAGGTCAGTTATCAAAATGCGCTTAAAGAAATTTTAAATATAGAAATTGATAAAGATCAAACACGTTCAGATTGGCTTGCACGTCCTTTAACTGAAGAGCAAAAAGCATACGCAGCAAATGATGTCTTATATATTATGAATTTAGCCGATGAGCTAAAGAATGAGTTAAAGAAAAAAGGGCATTATCAGTATGTACTAGAGGACTGTAAGAGCCTCACGCTTGAGATTGCGACAGAAACGCCGAAAGAGAAACTATACGAAGATGTCGGAAATTATAGACACTCTCGAAAGCAGTTAATGCAGCTACAATTGCTCAGTGTTTGGCGTGAAGAAATGGTGAAGGCTTTAAATCAGCCTCGAAGTTTTATTCTGAAAAATGCCACTATGATTGATTTGGTGGAAAAAAATCCAAAAAATACATTTCAATTATCCCAAGTTAAAAATATTCGTCCGAATGTGGTTCGTGAGCACGGTAAAACGATTTTGGATATTATTGCGTTGCTGCCCCCAATGGAAGAATGGCCATTACGAATTGCTCGACCAATTAAACATTCATCTAAAGATATTACACATGATGTTGATAACATGATTGGTAATCTTGCAGAAGAGTTAGTGATCCCCAAAGAAGTGTTAATGCGAAAAAAATGGCTCGGGGCTTTATATCAGCATGTGGTTTTTCATGGCGATGAACAAGACTTACCTCAATATTTACTCGGTTGGCGTTATGATTTACTGACGAAGCCATTAATTGAGTTGCTTCATAAAGATGCACAATATTTGAGTATGCAAATGAAAGTCAATGAATGACTTCTCTCAAAATTTGATTAAAGAATTACCAGTCATCCTAAACTAGACTGATGCGTTAACAAACGCTAATGTTTCGCCGTTTTTTTTGATGTATGCTTTGCTTTGAGTTTAAAAGGTGTTGTTTGAATCATGTGGTGTGAAATCTACAAATCTAGTAAGAAAGACGAAATGTATATTTACGTTGCGCGTCCTGAACAAGCGGAAAACCAAGAAGCTGTTGATCCGTTATCAGTATTATCTGATGCAATGAAAAATGCATTTGGCCGAGCGACATTTGTGATGTCACTGGAATTACATGCCGAACGCAAATTAGCGCGTGCAAATGTTTTACATGTGATGGATTCAATTCAGACGAAAGGATTCTTTTTACAATTGCCGCCTGAAGGATTGATCAATCCTAATGCGGTAGAGCCAGAGGGACTACGCGGTGCGTGATAATCAAGTTGGAGGATGGGATCAGTTTGTTTCAATGTTGGATTCAATTCCAGAATATAACATTGCAATTACCGTCTATATTCTCGGAACTTTGATTATTCTGTGGTGTTGGTACGGCATAGCGAAACGCCTACCTTCACCTTTAGGTGGAGTGACTTGGATTTTTGTGTTTGCTATTTTGGCAACACCAACGATTTCTGAAGGTCCTAATTCCGCCTTAGCACCTGCAACTTTTGGTTTGATCTTTGGGGTATTAACAAAAGATTCACCTTTGATCTGGTCTAATTTCTCATTGATTGCCTTTGTTATTGCTTTAGGGTTATTGGCAGGTTATTTCTGGACTAAGTACGCTTCTAAACAAAAGAATCCGAGACACACATCGTCAGTGAAGACACCGCCACTTTAATTATCCAAATAAAAAAATAAGGTTTCATTATGTCTGTTGATGCACATCAATTTACGGGTACAGATCAATATATCGCCACAGATAGTCTCAAGCTTGCTGTGAAGGCCGCTCGAGCGTTGCAAAAGCCTCTTTTAGTGAAGGGTGAGCCAGGTACAGGTAAAACATTATTGGCTGAACAAGTTGCTGATAGCCTGGGTTTAAAACTGATTACTTGGCATATCAAATCAACGACGAAGGCTCAACAAGGTCTTTATGAATACGATGCCGTTTCAAGATTACGCGATAGTCAATTGGGTGATGAGCGTGTTTATGATATTAAAAACTATATTAAACCAGGTAAATTGTGGGAAGCATTTACCTCTGAAGAACGTTGCGTTTTATTAATTGATGAGATTGATAAAGCAGATATCGAGTTCCCAAATGATTTGCTTCATGAACTAGACAAAATGTCATTCTTTGTTTATGAAACTGGTGAAACAATTACTGCAACACAGCGTCCAATTGTGATCATCACTTCAAATAATGAAAAAGAACTTCCTGATGCTTTTTTACGGCGTTGTTTCTTTCATTATATTGAATTCCCAGATGAACAGACCATGCGTGAAATTATTGCAGTTCATTTTCCAAGAATTTCAACGACATTGGTCAGTGAGGCACTTCAGGTCTTCTTTAAGCTTCGCCAAATACCTGGTCTTAAGAAGCCACCTTCAACTTCTGAATTAATTGATTGGTTAAGCTTATTGATGGCTGATGATATGCCTGAAGATATTTTAAGAAACCATGATAAGTCAAAAGCAATTCCACCGCTGTATGGTGCGCTCATCAAAAATGAGCAAGATGTGCAGCTACTTGAGCGCCTCGCATTTATGACTCGTCGATAGGTGATACTATGTTCGTAAGACTGTTTTACACCTTGCGAAAATACGGAATCCCCGTAACGACGCGCGAGCTGATTGATTTAAATCAAGCAATTAGTCTAGGTTTGGTTTTTGCAGATCAAGATGATTTTTATCAGCTTGTGAAGACAGTCATGGTCAAGGATGAGCGTTACTTCGATAAGTATGATCGTGCTATGAAGGATTATTTTCAGGGCATTCAAACCTTTGATGTAGATGATTTACTCAGTAAAGTTAATCAACTTCCTAAAGAATGGTTTGATTTAGAACTCCTTGAAAAACACTTAACGCCAGAGCAACGTGAAGCACTACAAAGAGCAGGTTCTTTAGAAGAGCTCATGAAAATGCTGGAAGAGCGTTTGCGTGAGCAACATAAAAAACACCAAGGTGGTAATCGTATGATTGGCACTGGTGGCACTTCACCGTTTGGAGCTTTTGGTGATCACCCAGAGGGGGTGAGAATTGGAGGGCCGGGACGTAAAAAATCTGCGGTGAAAGTGTGGGAACAACGTAAATACCAAAATCTTGATGATGATCAAATTCTGGGAACACGTCATATGCAAATGGCGTTGCGTCGTCTGAGAAAATTTGCGCGTCAAGGTGCTGAAGAAGAGCTTGATATAGATCAAACGATTCGCGAAACGGCTAAGCAGGGAATTCTTGATGTACAGATGGTGCCAGAGCGTCGTAATCGAATTAAAGTTTTGATGTTGTTCGATGTAGGCGGTTCTATGGATGCCTATATTGCACAATGTGAAAAACTGTTTAGTGCAGCCAAAACAGAATTTAAGACTTTAGAATATTTCTATTTCCATAACTGTCTTTATGATTACGTTTGGAAAGACAATCATCGCCGTACTTCGACAAAAATGAATACCTTAGATTTATTTAATACCTATGGTAAAGATTATCGAGTGATTGTTGTTGGTGATGCAAGTATGGCGCCATACGAATTAAAATCTGCTGGTGGTTCTGTCGAATACATGAATGAAGAGTCGGGTGAAATTTGGTTGCGTCGTTTGCGCCAGCATTATGAAAAGACGGCTTGGTTGAATCCTGAAACTGAGAATTACTGGCATTACACTCAAACGATAGGATTGATCAAAGAAATATTTGAAGATCATATGTATCCAATGACTTTAAAAGGCATTGAAGATATGACTAAATTCCTCTCGCGCTAACTTTTTTAAATTATATTCATCTAAAGGATCTTGATATGAGCTATCAAATCAATGGTGTGGCATTGCCAAATGAAGAAGGTTTTTTTGGTGAATATGGTGGTCAATTCATTCCACCTCATTTAAAAGCAGCAATGGATGAAATCAATGTTGCTTATGAAGAAATTCGTAAAACACCTGAATTTCAAAATGAGCTTTCAGAGCTGTTTGCGCATTATGTAGGTCGTCCAAGTCCTCTATTTCATGCCAAACGACTTTCAGAACAATTGGGCGGTGCTCAAATTTATCTGAAGCGTGAAGATTTGAACCATACAGGTGCACATAAAATTAACCATTGTTTGGGTGAAGCTTTACTTGCTAAATACATGGGCAAGAAAAAAGTCATTGCTGAAACTGGGGCAGGTCAACATGGTGTCGCATTAGCCACCGCTTGTGCCTTGGTTGGTATCCCATGTGAAATTCATATGGGTCAAGTTGATATTGAAAAAGAACATCCAAATGTCGTTAAAATGAAAATTTTGGGTGCGAATCTAATTTCAGTCACTCGTGGAACAGCAACATTAAAAGATGCTGTTGATAGTGCTTTCGAAGAGTATTTGAAAGACCCTGATAGCTTTATTTATGCCATCGGATCAGTCGTTGGTCCACATCCATTTCCTAAAATAGTGCGTGATTTCCAAGCAATAATCGGTGATGAAATTAAAGTTCAATCACAAGACAGATTTAATAAATATCCTGATTATATTGTTGCTTGTGTTGGCGGTGGCTCAAATGCAATGGGAGCATTCAGTGCATTCCTTAATGATGGTAGTGTGAAATTGATTGGTGTTGAACCAGCAGGACATGGTTTAGATACTGATCAACATTCGGCAACACTAACTTTAGGTAAACCAAGTCAACTTCATGGTATGGCGTGTTATGTACTGGAAGATGAAAATGGCGAGCCATTACCTGTGCATTCAATTGCTTCTGGATTAGATTATCCTGGTGTGGGGCCTCAACACAGTTTCTTAAAAGATATTGGTCGTGTTGAGTACTCAACAGCAACTGATGAAGAATGTCTGAATGCATTCATGACTCTATCTCGAGTTGAAGGGATTGTGCCTGCATTAGAAAGTTCACATGCTGTTGCTTGGGCGATACGCGAAGCTCCACAATTGTCCAAAGATACCATTGTTGTGGTGAATTTATCAGGTCGAGGTGATAAAGACTCGGACTATGTGGCAGAAAAATTAGGTTTAAATTAACACATAAAAAAACCAGCTTAGGCTGGTTTTTTTAATTACATTTCTGGTGGTTCTTCATTCAAAGGCGTAAGAATATTTTCAAAGGAGGAAATTTCAATTGGAATGAGCGGAGTTTCAATTGAAAGATCTTGAGCAAGTGTTTCAGTCGCTTGTTGAGCTTGTTGAGCTTGTTGAGCTTGTTGAGCTTGTTGAGCTTGTTGAGCTTGAACCATGGTTTTCATAATTTCATCAGCTGGTGCACTTAGTTCGTGTGCTTTTTTGCTGTCATATTTGGTGGCAAGTTCTTTTAAAATTGCGTAAGACAAATAACTCGTAAATGCTGGATTCTCAGATTTAACCTTGGATGGAAGTAGAGAAACGCAAGCGGCATGAAATAAACCATGTTGTACGTATGTTGCATTGAATGCAGGATCTTTAGCTTTATCAGGATCACCTAAATAACCAATTTTGAAGCCAATTTCAGATGCAGCACAGGCATTGGTTACTTCAGAAGAAGGATTGCGATAGTCAGCATTTTTTTTGAAATATAGCACTTCTGCGATCGACATCATTTCATCTTGAATTTCTTTGAGTCGGCCATCTAAGTTTGGGACTGCAAAATAATTTTTTAACTTAAATAGCGTTACAGTGCCTTCGAGCCATTTTTGGGGTTGTTCTGTATAATTCAAATTTGTATAACAGGCAGAAGTTTGCAGGGCGGCTTCAACAAATTCTTTGTTTTTTCTTGGATTTTTCATATCTTGATCAGCCCCTAAATATCCCATTTTGTAGGCTTTTTCATAGGTATTACATGCAGGCGTGATGAGCGTCTTTTTTTGATATGTTTTTGCTTTTTTTAGCAGCTCTATTTGATTCTTTATCGTTGGTTCAAGTTCAGATGCATAAGTGGAAGCAGTTACAAATAAAGCGGTGTAACAAAATAACTTTTTATACATCATTAGTCCTTAGGCAAAAAAATTCCATAATGTGATGACTTTACTAATGCTGTTTAAATAGTTCAATGACTCAATAAAAGAAAATCATTGTAAAAGATGACCAATTTCAATCTATTGTTCAAAATTGAGATCATGATTGAATTATCAAAAAAGCCCCCGAGATGGGAGCTTAGCTTTATCCTGAAATATACTGTTGAAGTTGTTCAATCAACACTTTTTGGTCTTCCATCGCGGCTTTAACTAAGTCACCAATAGATACAATTCCGACGAGTCTATCGTCTTCTAATACTGGCAGATGGCGAATATGACGTTCTGTCATTAAATCTAAACACTCATCTACGGTGTTGCTTTTGCTTACAGATAAAACCGTACCAGTCATAATTTCTGAGACTGTAGTTAAGTCGGATGTACGTTGCATAAGTGCAATTTTACGCGTGTAATCCCGTTCAGATAAAATTCCAACAAGTCTTTCATCTTGTACGACAACAACGGCACCAATACCTTTTGTTGCCATTAATGTGATTGCTTCTAAAACCGTAGCATCAGGTGTGATGGTAGAGATTTCTGAATTGTTTTTATTTTGTAGGACTTGAGCTACTGTTGTCATAAAGGTTCCTCTTGTTGGTTATTCGTCCATGTATAAGTTAATAACTGAAATCTTAAATCTTTACAATTGTTTTAGTGGAATTTTCTGCTAAATAGATGGGCTCAAATGATTTTGAAAAAATAGCATCTGCATGTGTGGAATAGTGAGCTTAAAGTGGCGATCTCGATGATTGCACAGGGCAGGTGTGACTTTTAGTCGCGTTAGGGTTGGGAGTAGTGAATTTTTAAAATCATCAGACGTTATTTTTCGAGGCTGATAGTGCGGCCAGTGAATTTTTGCATAATGTAAAGCCTGGACTGAGTTGAGCCAGAAGGGGAATATGTATTCTTGATTGATTGATCGAATGGCCCAACCTTGATGTTCTGGATTGTACAGTCCCCACAGTACTCCACAATACATCATGGTTTTAAGGATATTAACTTTGAGTAAAAAATGCTTTGAATTTGGTTGCAACTGTACAAAGGTGTTCATGATCGTTCGATGATTCATTACCAATGATGATAAGTTCAGTCTAATGATTTTTTCTTAAAGTTTAGTTGCATTAATTTAAAGTTTGGTAAGCAAATATGTAAATAAAAGAGCTAAAAAAACGCCACTAATGTGACGTTTATTTATGCTTGCATTGTGGCCATGTTTTGCCAATACTGTGCTTTCAAAGAATCACGTTCTACACGGAAACCTTGAAGATAGAGTTCAGCTAGAAACATCGCTGCTTTACCATGACCCGCACGTGCTGCATTCTCAAGTTCTGAAACTGCGTCTGTAAAATTCATTTCAAATTGAATGGTATTTACAGCATTTGAATACATATGTTCGAGGTCTTGTTGAGAGAATTGTTTAATCATATAAAACTCCTTATTCTAATTATGATTAGTACTACAGTTATAAAGACCTAAATTAGGTCAAAATGGAATATAACAAAGTAATATTAAACTAATATTACAATTTGCGTTAATTGTCAAATAAATTTTCAAGATAAATCTTTTAAAAAATACTTACATGATTAAACTTTAATCATTTTATATTGGGTTTATGATAAAACTGTAAATAACTATAAAGGAGAATGACTTATGACTAATACCATTGATGGTTTCACATTTGGCAATCCACCAGAGCCATCCGATATTATTGCGCTTGCACATCATCATAAAAAACAACTTGATGAAGCAATTTTTCATCAAGAAATCCATTTAGGTCACTACTGTTTAGAGCAGCGTAAACGTGTGCATGATTACACGCAGACGCTTGATCCTGCAGCGAAAGCTGAATTTTATCGCTACTATGACGGCGAATTAAAACGTATCGCCGTCATTGACGAAGAACACCCTGATGATGCTGAAGGTGGTTTGAGTGTTTTCACTATTTTTATTGTACTCGCGGTGATCGCTGCTATCTTATATTTTGGTGTTGTGCAGAATGTAGTCTCTTAAAGGTGAATAAGCGCCATTTTTTGCATAATGGTTCTTCTTTAAATCAACGTTAACACTATATTTTTAAAGCATCTCGGATTACACTTAAGCTAATCCGAGGTTGTACATGCTCCATTTAAAAAAAATTTCGTCTGATCTTTTCTCACAATTAAATATTGAGCAGATTCAAAATGCTTTCATCATAGGCATTGTACTTTTTATTCTTATTGTCTCTAGTATTGCACTGAATCGTCCAATTAATTCAGCCCACTTTGAACAAGTTCAAGCGCTCGCGGCTCAAAATCGTTTAGAGCGAACGCATGAAATGGCAAATTTGTTACTTGCAAAACCTAAGATTAAAAATATTGAATTTTATCGTTTGCTGAATGCTTATCATATCGAGAATGCTCATATAAAAATTTATCCACCGATTGAAAAGTTGGATTAGTTTTCAATCTTATTCAGATTGAGCCCAAGATTTTGATTCAGTATTTCTTCGATCTCCTTGGCAGTGACACGGTCAGAGACAGCAATAACAGTCATTTGATCGGGGTGTAAATGTTTTTGTATTGCATTTTGAATATCTTGGCGAGTTAATTTTCGAATCTGCTCCTGATACTCATTCAGATAATTGGAATTAAGTCCGTAAAAACCAATTGATGCGATTTGGGCATTAATATTTGCATTACTATTTAAGGTCATTGGAAAATACCGAAGAATACTTTCTTTATTTTCTTTAAGCAAAGAGTCAGTAATAGGCTGTTTTTTGAAGTCAATGAATACTTGATGTGCGAGCTTTAAGCTTTCGAGCAATTGGTCTTGTTGTGTCGCATATCCAAAACTAAAAACGCCAGGTACCTGTGGTGTAGTCAGCGTACTCGATGCGCTATAGGTGAGTCCTCGTTTAACTCGTAACTCTTTTGATAAGATTGAATTAAAACTCCCACCACCAAACATTCTGTTGGCAACTTCCAAAGCGGCACGATCTGGATGTGCTCGTTCTAAAGATAAATGACCCAATAATGCATGTGCTTGTAGGCTTTCGCGTTTTAGTATTGAAATTTTAAAACCTGATTCACTAACGGGAGTTGGAAGGTCAGGTTGTCTTTGCCCTTGCGGTAAATTGATACTGATCAGTTCCGAGATCTGTTGAGCTTGATCTTGAGTGAGTTGTCCTGTAATTGCTATATTGGAATTTTGAGCGACAAGCAATCGATCTCTAAATTCTTTGAGTAATTCGGGCGTAATTTTTTTTAAACTACCTACTGTCCCAGCTGTTGGTTGAGCATATGGATGATCCCCATACAGCATACGGTACAGTTGTATTGACATTAGTCTGGATGGATTCTCTTGAAGTTGTTTTTGCCCAATTTGAGTATTACTGAGCGCGAGATTAATGCCTGATTGTTTGAAGGTGGCATGTTTGATTAAATGCAGTAGTAAGTTCAATGCAGCGTCAAATTTTTCAGGATCATTTAACACTCTTAGTCGGACAACAAACATATCGCGATAGGCATTGAAAGAATATTTGGCGCCTAATCTCTCAAATGTGGTGGTAATCTGTTTGGCACTGAGCTGATCTGTTCCTTCAAGCATAAGGCGAGCTGCCATATTAGATATACCGTAAAGTCCTTGACCAATGACTTCATCTCGTGCAGATCCAGCATTAAATGTAATTTGAATGTCGACCATTGGCAGATCATTCGTTTCGACAAATAAGGCTCGTACATTTAAAGAGTTTTTAAGTTCTTGAACAAAAGGCGCTTGATAATTGTACGAATTTTTTTTGATCTCTTTTAAGCTTAACAAGTTTTTGATTGAGTTTAGACCACTGGGATCTTCTTCGATGATTTGTTCAATTGGTTCAGCTTCTATAAGTTCCTCCGCATGCGACATTGAACTCAAAATGGCACCACACAATACACTCGTTAAAAATAGAGAAGATAAATAATTCATAAAACGCCTAGTTATTGTTTTTGTGTTCAGGATAAAGATGTAAAACGCTCAAATTGTCACGATTAAAATAAATATTGGCAATGCGTTGTAAATCGTGCGGTGTGACTTTATCAAAGTAATCAGGGAGTTGATCAATCATGCGATAGTCTAGATCATTGATGCTGAGCAAACCAATGAGTCGAGCTTGCCCAATAATATCATCTTGGCTGAACACTAAATTTGAAATGAAATTCGCCTTGACCCGATTGAGTTCTTTTTCATTGACCAATTCTGATTTGAATAAATCTAGTTCCCGCTGTATGCGTTTTTGCGCTTGCTCAAGACTGATACCCTCAGCAGGTATGGCAGAGATTAAAAATAGGCTATCCCCACGATTATATGGATCATAACTCACATTAATTGAGGTTAGAATTCGCTTATCTCGGATCAGTCTCTCTTGTAGACGTGCTGAAATTCCGCCGTCCAATAGATTTTGAATAATGGTTAAAGCGTAGGCGTCTTGTGGATTTTTTGCTGTTTTAATGGAATTGACATTCCAAGACATAAATAAGTTGGGTACGTGTACAGCCTGATATTGCTCCATAAAGCGATATCCAATTCTTGAAAATTCAAGCACATCATTTCGTTCAGGAACTGATTTTTTGGGAATCTTATTAAAATATTTTTTTACATCTCGAATGGTTTGTTCAGGATCAACATCCCCAATAATGACCAATGTTGCATTATTCGGCGCGTACCAAGTTTCGTACCATTGCTTTAAATCATTCAATTGAATGTTATTCAGATTTTTCATTAAGCCAATCACTGGTTGGCGATAGTGACTGGTCGGGTATGCTATCCATTTAAATCTTTCATAAGCAAGGTTTCGAGGATTGTCCTCTGTTCGTTGCCGTCGTTCAGCCATTACAACTTTAATTTCGGGTTCGAAATCTTCTTGGCGCAGAACTAAATTTTGCATTCGATCTGCTTCTAACTCTAATGCCAGTGGAAGATATTTTTTAGGATAGAATTGATAGTAATTGGTGTAATTTGTGGATGTGAATGCATTGACACTACCACCATAAATTCGACTAAGGCGTGTAAATTCATCATTCGGTACTTTTTTAGTGCCTTTGAACATCATATGTTCTAGTACGTGTGAAATGCCGAGTAAATTCCCTGACTCGTCACTACTGCCGACGGCATACCAAATTTGGCTAATTACTACAGGTGCGCGGTGATCTTCTCTAATAATGACTCTTAAACCATTATCCAGTGTTGTTTCGACGGTGTTTCGAGAGAGTTGAGTAGTTTGCTGATTTGCAAATGCCATCATCGGTGCTGATGTAATCGCAGCAATGATGATTGTCTGTTTGAAAATGAGTTGCAGAGAGAATTTGAGCCGGCTGAGAGACACAATTAATCCGAATAATGACTTTAAAATTATTCTTGATGATGTCGTATATTTATTCAAGATTGAACTGTTGCAATTTGGTTGATCGTTTTAAAAGTAATTGCAGATCGTGAATTTAAAGCAATCTATGCTAAACTCCATTCTTTTAATCGCAATGCTTTTCAAGGAATCGGCATGCAAGAACAGCAAAATAAATTCTTGATTGATGCGGATATTGGTGATGACGATGTCACCTTACCGAGCCTCCCGGCCGTTAATGTGCCTATTATCGAAAACAATGAAGTAGAAAAGCTGGAAACGGTGCCGGCCGTTGAAGAAACAAAACCGAAAGGTGGTTTCTTCAGTCGTATGAAAGAAGGCTTATCAAAATCTCGTAAAAATTTAGCTGATGGAATGATGAATATTCTAGTCGGTGGTAAAGAGATTGATGATGAGCTGCTCGAAGAAGTTGAAGAGCAATTATTGGTCGCAGATATTGGGGTAGAGGCGACGAAAACAATTATTGCCAATTTGACTGAAAGAACTGCGCGTGGCGATTTGATCTACTCTCATTCTCTCTATAAAGCTCTTCAAGAAGAATTAGTTGCTTTATTAGCACCACGTGTCAAACCGTTACATATCGATCCGAATAAAAATCCCTATGTGATTTTGGTTGTGGGTGTAAATGGTGTAGGTAAGACAACCACGATTGGTAAACTCGCAAAACGATTGCAAGGTGAAGGTAAAAAAGTCATGCTCGCGGCAGGCGATACTTTCCGTGCTGCGGCGACTGAACAGCTACAAATTTGGGGTGAACGTAACGATATTCATGTCGTTGCACAAGGTCATGGTGCAGACAGTGCTTCTGTAATTTTTGATGCTTTTGAAAGTGCACGAGCGAAAGGGATCGATGTATTGATTGCAGATACCGCAGGGCGTTTGCATAACAAAGGTCACTTGATGGAAGAGCTCAAAAAAGTAAAACGTGTTATGCAGAAAATTGATGCGACTGCACCGCACGAAGTGATGCTTGTTGTGGATGCTGGCACAGGGCAGAACGCGATTAACCAAGTTGAAATGTTTGATGAAGCTGTAGGTTTAACGGGTCTTACTATTACCAAATTGGATGGTACTGCAAAGGGCGGTGTGCTATTTAACATTGCGAGCCGTACACATGTGCCAATCCGATTTATTGGTGTAGGTGAAAAGATTGATGATTTGAGACCGTTCTCAGCAAAATCATTTGTCGCTGCATTATTCGATAACGAAAAATAATTATTCTTGGGTTAATTTAAAAAGCTCCTTATACGGAGCTTTTTTTATAAATACTTAAAATTCATAAAGTTAATCAAATATGAGAAAGCCGAATCTTTTGACTCAATACATTAAATACGCAATTTGTTCCAAAAATAGAACACTTTGTTATAAAGATAAGGCTGAAAAGGTTTCGTAATATGAATAAGATAGCATCATCGTTAGCACACAATGAATGTTAAAAATAAGGAATAAGTTATGTCTTTTCTAAATCAAATTAAAAATCGCCGTACCATCTATGCAATTGGTAAGAATGTTTCTTTAGACAATACTCAGATTGAAGAAACCATTAAAGAAGCGGTACGTCAAAGTCCATCGTCATTTAACTCACAGACATCACGTGTTGTAACACTTTTTGGTGAGTCACATGACAAATTCTGGAATATCGTTTTAGAAACGTTACGTAAAATTGTTCCTGCAGAAGCATTTGAGGGGACTCAAAATAAGATCAATAGCTTTAAAGCGGGTCATGCAACTGTATTGTTTTATGAAGATCAAGATACGGTGAAAGGTTTACAAGAGCAATTCCCACTTTATGCTGAGAACTTTCCAATCTGGTCTGAACATTCAACAGCTATTGCTCAATTTGCGGTTTGGACTGCATTGTCAGAAAAAAATATTGGAGCATCATTACAACATTACAATCCAATTGTGGATGAAGAAGTGGCTTCAACATTTGAAATTCCATCTTCTTGGAAACTTCGTGCTCAGCTTGTGCTCGGTTCAATCGAAGCGCCTGCAGGAGATAAAACGTTTGTTGATGACGAAATTCGTTTTAAAACTTTTAATTAATCCAAATCATATAAAGGCACTTCAGTGCCTTTTTTTTATGACGAGTTCTGTCATTAAATTGTCATCGCTTGGTAGCATAGTAGTCATATCTAACAATCTAATATTGAGTTATTTATGAAATTAAAAATTGCGTCTGCATTGATATTTACGGGTTTAAGCAGTCAAATTTTTGCAGCGGCGACCTTGGAGGTTCCAGAGGAACTGGTCGTAATTTCAGTGAATAATCAAGAGGTTAAATCAGGACTATTTAAATCAAAAAAACAATACCAAATTGATGCGAATCAACCTTTGGTGAATGTTCGATATAATCAATACTTTGAACTACCTTTAAATAATCATGAGATCGTAAAGTCTGATATTCTTACTTTGAAATTGCCAACCCTAGAGGATAATAGGTCATACAAATTGGATTTAATTCATCCACCACGAGATTTGGACCAAGCAAAAACATTCGCCAAAAATCCTCAATTGGCAATTTATAATCAAAATAATCAACTCATTTCAAATAATCTGATTGTTCAAATGACCTCGCAAAGTTTGCTAGGCGGTACGATCAATCAGATATTGCATAATGATCCACAAGTTAGCCTAATGACCAAGTCAAGTTCACCATCAATAAATACTCAAACAGTGGAACAAGCTGACATTAAAAATACAAATTCAAATACTCATGATGGTCAGACGTTGATTGAAGCATGGAAAAATTCTTCAAAGCAGGAACGTCAAAAATTTATGACTTGGCTTGCAACGCAATAAAACATTTAATATTTCATAAACAGATATAAAAAAGCCCTCATAGAGGGCTTTTTATAAATTAAGTGAACAGCCAAGTATAGTAACCATAAATCATTAATGGCCATGCTACAAATGGGCTAAATAAATACTTCCATATCCAATAACGTGGTATAAACCCTATGCCATGGATAAAACCTCCAGATATTCCAATCATAATCAGCATCATGGCACGGTGACTGTAATGACCACTTGCATCCAACATTAGACTTGGGTGGATGAGTAATATGGTTGCGAGAGGCAATGCCATCAGAAATGAAATGATCATTGCAAATGAGTATTTACGTTTTTCAGAATTTGACATCGCAAGCTCACTCATTTCATTCACCATCTAAGTCTTGATGTTGTTCCATGTAAATGGCTGCAAGTACACTCGCGAAACATGCCATTAACACACCTAGTATCCATGCGAAGTACCACATAATTTTCTCCTAACAGTGATTCGGTTTTAATACAGACTATGCGTGTGGTCTTGAATATGTTTCTTGGTAATCACACCCCACATTTTGTAGTAACACCAAGTGGTGTATGCCAAGATCAGTGGAACAAAAATACATGCAGCAACAGTCATTACTGAAAGCGTCATTTGGCTAGATACTGCATCCCACATCGTCAAGCTAATGTTTGGATGAATACTAGATGGCATCAGGAATGGGAATAGGGCAAAACCAGCAGTGAGAATTGAGCCAATCACAGCGAACGATGTACCCACAAAGCTAAGTCCCGCTTTATTTTTAGACGATGCTAAAACCACAATTATTCCTCCGATAATTGCCATCACCGGTGCCAATATTGTGATTGGATAAATAGAATAATTGTTCATCCAACCATGATTGGCATCAGTAAGTACTTCTTTAGCGAGTGGATTAGCTACACCATTCGTATCATAAGGGGTTACAAGTGTGTAGCCTTCGATATTGCCGAAATATAACCAAGCACCAGCACCGATAAAACAGATGAGAAAAAGAATACCCATATATCGTGTAGCTTGAGCAGAGCGTGTTCTTAATGCACCTTCAGTGCGTAGCATTAACCATGCACCACCATGCGCAGCAAGCATGGTCAAACTCACCAATCCACAGACCAAGGCAAATGGATTTAAAAGTGCAAAGAAGCTTCCTGTGTAAGTTGAACGAACAGTTTCATCAAGTGTAAAGGGGACGCCAAGGAACATATTGCCAAAAGCAACACCAAAAACGAGTGCTGGTACTGCGCCGCCAATACATAAGCCCCAATCCCAAGCATTACGCCATTTAGTATTTTCGAGCTTAGAGCGATAGTCAAAACCAACAGGTCTAAGGAATAAAGCAAATAATACGAGTAACAGCGCCCAGTACATACCCGAGAAAGCTGTTGCATATACCATTGGCCAAGCTGCGAAAAGTGCACCACCCGCAGTAATAAACCAAACTTGGTTTCCATCCCAATGTGGTGCAATGGTGTTGATAGCAGCACGACGCTCTTCATCGTCTTTACCGACGAACGGCATCAGTGCCATAGAGCCCATATCAAATCCATCAGTCAAAGCAAACCCAATAAGGAGGACGCCGACCAATACCCACCAAATGATTTTGAGAAGTTCATATTCAATCATGTTAAATCTCCTCAGTTGACTTATTGGCTGCTGCTAGTTTTTCGAAATGATACTTTCCAGTATGTAAAGAGCTTGGTCCTAGTCTTGAGAACTTGATCATTAAATACATTTCTATGATGAGCAGCACTGTATAGAAAGCAGCGAGTGCTAAAATTGAACCCCATACATCCGCTGAACTAATACTTGATGCAGATAGGTGTGTTGGTAAAACTTCACCAATAGTCCATGGTTGACGACCAACTTCAGCAACGTACCAACCTGTTTGAGCTGCAATCCATGGAAGTGGAAGGGCGATCAGTGCAAACTTGAGCAACCAAGTTTTATTTTCAGCATTACGTTTCATGACGGCATACGTTGCAAGAATGAACAACAAGAGCATTAAGAAACCTGACGCCACCATCGCTCTAAATGCCCAAAATAAACTTGGAACATGAGGGATAGTATCTAAAGCTGCAGACTTAATTTGTTGTTCAGTAGCATCAACCACAGTTGGTGTGTATTTCTTCAACAATAGACCATAACCCAAATCTTTTTGAGTCTCGTCAAATGCGGCTTTGAGTTCTGGTGATTGATCTCCAGCGCGAAGTTGTTCAAGCTGTGCATAAGCGACCATACCATTACGGATACGTTGCTCATGTTGTGCGATTAAATCTTTGATCCCTGTGACTTGTTCAGTTGTAGAGCGAGTCGCAATTAAACCCATCACATATGGAATTTTCACAGCATAGTCTGTTGTTTGCGTCTCGGGATTGGGGATACCAAATAATGTGAATGCAGCTGGAGCTGGATGTGTATCCCATTCTGCTTCAATTGCAGCGAGTTTAGTTTTTTGAACATCACCTAATTCATATCCTGATTCATCACCCAGTAAAATTACGGATAATGTCGAAGCAAGACCGAAAATAGCAGCAATGGCAAATGAACGACGGGCAAAGGCCAAATCACGTTTTTTAAGTAGGTAATAACTTGAAATTGCCAATACAAAAATTGCACCAGTCACATAACCGGCAGAAACAGTATGGACAAATTTAACTTGTGCCACTGGGTTAAAGATTAGTGCGGCAAAATCTACCAGCTCCATTCGCATGGTTTCATAGTTAAATGCGGCCCCGACAGGGTTTTGCATCCAACCATTTGCAACCAAGATCCAAAGTGCTGACATATTAGAGCCTAAAGCCACTAACCATGTCACACATAAATGTTGGACTTTAGAAAGACGTTCCCAGCCGAAAAAGAATAAACCAATAAAAGTAGATTCTAAAAAGAAGGCCATTAATCCTTCGATTGCTAATGGCGCTCCGAAAATGTCACCTACATAATGTGAGTAGTAAGCCCAGTTTGTACCAAACTGGAATTCCATCGTTAGTCCAGTGGTTACCCCTAAAGCAAAGTTGATCCCGAATAACTTACCCCAAAACTTGGTCATGTCTCGGTAAATCTCTTTGCCTGTAATGACATAGGTGGTTTCCATGATGGCAAGGATAAATGCCAAACCTAGAGTGAGGGGTACAAATATAAAGTGATACATTGCGGTCATTGCAAATTGAAACCGCGATAGATCGACCACGCTTTCAGAAATCATCAACGTGTCTCCTTCATTTTAAGTTCGCTGCCCGTAATTCGTTCAGCGACTTGATGGTCAAAGTTTTTGGGAATGGTAGGTGCATCAAACCAGATATTTTTAATCACGATAAGAATGATTACTTTGATAATAAGAATCAAAGTAATCTCTTTGATTAAATTTTTATTTAAACTTGAAGGTTTAATCATCATATTTAAATGCATTATTTGAATCTATTTTAATTATTATTATCTTTTTTTTATTTAAAATAAATACTTTGTAGTCATAAATATTTTTAATATAAAAAATATAATAAAAACAATAGCTTGTGGTTTTAATTTTTAATGATATTAAATCCGACTAAAATGGTTATATTTAAAAATAAAATAGACTAAATTACTTGGTATTAATATTTTAATTCCAACTAAAATAATAGGATTGTTGTTTTAAAGCTTATTAAATTGGTTGGTTTTAAATCTAATTAAAATAGTTGGTTATAAAGATTTTATTAATTTTATATAATCGGTGAGTTGGTTGGATTTAAATTTAATAGGCGTCAAAAATACCTTGAATGAACTATTTTCAAATCAAATGCATATAATTGAAGTGGGGGTAATAGCTAATTAATGCTGATCAACATTGAAAAGTTGATTTGTTTTTGCAATTTTTTTAGCAATAAAATGAGATCTTTTTGCACGGATCAGGAGGATTTGAGATTGAAATTCAAGTTCCCCAAACTCTGGTTCAACTTGTACATAATGTAATTGACCGAATTCATCGCGAACGCGTGCTTGAGCAGAGAAACCAGGTCGTGCATTACCACTAGAAACAGTTGCTAGTCGACCAAGCAAATTTGAGTGCTCTGATTTGTATTTGGGTTTGATTACTTGATCCAAACAATGAATCATAAATACCGTAAAGAAGATTGCGATAATTAAAGCGGGTAATAAAACATAGTACCAAGCTAGAAAGGTTTTCTGGCTTGCAAATACAATGAGCTGAAGAAAATATCCAGCAAAACTAAAATTGATCAGAAAAAAAACAAGAATGAGAACTTTGGAAAATTTAACTTGAAGCAAAGGAAGGCGAATAAGCCAATAAGGTGTTAATTTTTTTATAAATTGACTAGGTCTTAAGCCAACAAAATAGCCTAAGGTTTCAGCCATGCTGAGCATTAGCAATGCAAACACGCACATATGAAATGGCATTAAATCAATTTCCATTAAAAATGCCAGCATGTCATTCACCTCATGACTTAAGATTCTAAGTAAATTCCACCATCAGAATGAACTTTAATCTCGACTTTTTCTAAAGATTCACCTTGGCATGGGCCTGAAATGCACACACCAGTTTCTACATCAAATAAAGCACCATGAGTAGAGCATTCAATGAACTCTTGATCACGATCTAAGAATTGATTTTCAAGAAACTCGAGCTCAACTTGCAAATGTGGGCATACATTTTGATACGCATAGAAGCAACCATCTCGTTGCGTAATGAAAATGTTGTCACCATTTTCAGTTTCAAAAGATCGAGATTCTCTTTCAGGAATGTCTTCAGTCATGCAAATTTTATTCATGTTATGCGACTTCTATTTGAAATTCTTTAAGAAGTTTAGCGTAATCAGCTACGTCTAAACGTGGACCAAATTGAGCAACCACTTGGCTTGAGATTAAAATAGCCAATTCAGTCGCTGTTTGTAAATCTTTACCAGCATTTAATGCATATAAAAATGCACCAGAGAAAGCATCACCAGCACCGTTCGTGTCTAAAGCAACAACTTTACGTCCTTTCACTTGAAGTTCAGTTGATTCCGTTGCTACAAGAGCGCCGTCTGCTCCAAGCGTAATAATGACGGTAGAGCTTAATTTTTTAAGTGCAGCAAGAGCATTTTGTAAGTCATCAGTTTGTGTATACATCAATGCTTCTTGTTCATTACAGAATAGAACATCTACACCATCATCTAATAATTCGTCCAAGCCTGTACGCGCATACTGCACCATAGCAGGATCAGAGAGCGTTAACGCAATTTTAACATTATTTGCTTTCGCAATTGCACGCGCTTGCTTCACGGCAGCTCGTGCCGTATCACTCGTAGAAAGGTAACCCTCTATATATAACCATTTAGCGGTTTTTAGCGTTTCAAAATCAATTTGTTCATTACTGAGTTCAGCTGTAATACCTAAGAAAGTATGCATGGTACGTTCTGAATCAGGACTGACCAAAACCATGCAAGTCCCAGTTACGCCTTCACTGATCGAACGTTCAGAGGTTTGTATTCCTGCATCATTTAGACCTTTTAAGTACAACGCTCCAAGATCATCATTGCCGACACGGCATCCATAAAACGCTTGACCACCTAAGGCACTAAAAGCCACTGTTGAGTTAGCTGCAGATCCCCCAGAGGCTTGACCTTTATATTCTTGAGAATTTTTTAAGTTTTGAAATAGACGGGCTTGAGTTTCCCCATCTGTAAGCTGCATAGTACCTTTTTGCAAATTTTGCTCTAAAAGAAATTCATCAGATACTTTGAATTCTTGGTCAATGAGGGCATTGCCAATCGCAAAAAGGTCAACTTTAGCCATGTCTAAATTCACATCACGAAAAAAGAAAACGATTTTACACCAATGCGATTGAATTCAGTAGCGTATTGCTTGATTTTCAAGCTTTAACCCGCATTTAATCGAAATGAATTATTTAATTCCGATATAGTTCTATTGATTTAGTTTTAATCTGACTATTTTACTCGGAAAATAGTTAGAGTTTGTTGTATAAATGATGAATTGTATTGAACTATCAGTATAATGATCTTTGTTAAAATTTATGTAAATTAAGGAGCACACATGACCGTAGATGTTACTGAAACCATTCAAAACACCGTTCATCCCGCGTTTCAGTTGGTACGTCAACATCATGTAGCCGCACTCGATATATTAGTTTCAGAATACCGTCATAAAGAAACTGACGCTGTGCATTTTCATCTAGCAACTGAACATGATGAAAATGTTTTTTTAGTTGCTTTCCGTACACAACCGATGGATTCAAAAGGCGAAGCACACATTCTTGAGCATACTGCATTATGTGGTTCTGAAAAATTTCCTGTACGTGATCCATTCTTTTTAATGATCCGTCGTTCTCTAAATACGTTTATGAACGCATTTACAGCTGCCGATTGGACAGCTTATCCATTTGCGACACAGAATAAAAAAGATTTCCAAAACTTACTTTCCGTCTATTTGGATGCAGCATTTGCAGCCAATTTAAACCCTTTGGATTTCGCTCAAGAAGGTATCCGAATTGAGTTGGAGAATGGTGAGCCTGTTTACAAGGGTGTGGTTTTTAATGAAATGAAAGGTGCAATGAGTTCACCTTCAGATCAGTTATATCACCAACTTGCTCATCATTTATTCCCTAAAACGACTTACCACTATAATTCAGGAGGTGATCCGAAGGATATTCCTGATTTAACTTACGAAGAGTTAGTCAGTTTCTATAAGTCACATTACCATCCAAGTAATGCTATTTTCATGACTTTTGGTAATCAATCTGCCTATGAGTTACAAGAGCAGTTTGAAACTTTAGCGTTATCTAAGTTTAAGAAAGGTCAAACCTTATATTCGACACCAGAACAGCGTCTAGAAGCACCTATTGAGGTGACAGAGACTTACGCGGTAGATGCTGAAGATTTGAAAGATAAAACCTACCATGTACTGGCATGGTTACTTCCTGAATCTAGTGATATTCAACTTCGTTTAGGCTTACGTTTGGCTGAAGGGATCTTATTGGAAGATTCTGCTTCACCATTACGTCACTATTTAGAAACGTGTGGTTATGCTCAATCTACAGGACCAATTTTAGGTCTTGATGATTCTAACTATGAAATGACTTTCTACTGCGGTATTCAAGGTTCAAATCCTGAACATGCAGAAACATTCAAAAACGGTGTGTTGAATGTGCTGAACGAGGTTGCCTCGAAGCCTGTAGATCAGTCATTGGTTGATGCGATTTTGCATCAAATTGAATTACACCAACGAGAAATTGGTGGAGATGGCACGCCTTATGGTCTAAGCCTCATCCTCAATGGTTTAAGCAGTGCAATTCATCATAATGATCCAATACATGTTTGGGACGTAGATTCGACCATTGAGCAAGTGAAAGAGCAGTTGAAAGACCCGATGTGGTTGCCTAATCTGATTAAGACCCATTTGATTGATAATCCGCATCGTGTACAGATGACGCTTGTACCAGATGCGAATAAGTCGAAATTAGAGGCTGAAGCAGAAAAACAGCGTTTAGCTGATATAGGCGCACGCTTAACAGATGCCGAAAAAGCGGAAATTGTACGCCAAACTGAGGCATTAAATGAAAGACAGGCGACTCCTGACAACTTAGATTTATTGCCGAAAGTTGGTCTAGAAGATATACCCGCTGAGCTTCCAGTCGTTCAAGGTCAATTGCGAGAAATCATTTCTAATAACTTAGATACACCTTTGAACTTATACCATGCTGGTACTAATGGAATTTATTACCAACAAGTGATTATTCAAATTCCTGATCAAGTCGTGAAATCACCATATTTTAACTTACTCTCCGTGCTCATGGGCGAGGTCGGTGCAGGTCAATATAATTATTTAGAATTACAGCAATTACAAACAGCGGTAAGTGGTGGCCTTGGTATGGGGGCATCTCTACGTAGTAAAGTTGATGATAAAGGTAAAATTAGCGCATTTTTAACGCTGACAACCAAATCGCTTGCCCACAAACTAGATACGATTCAATTGTTAAAATTGGCATTTGAAAAACTACGTTTTGATGAAAAGGATCGTATTATTGAACTCTTACAACAACGTAAGACGCGTTGGGCATCCCGTTTGTCTGGTTCTGGACATAGCTATGCCATGCAGATCGCTTCTCGTAATCTGAGTGCATTGGCATTACGTGATTATAATAATACTGGCTTAGGTGCGCTTAATTGGTTGAGCGAGCTTGTTCAAAGCATCGAAACAGATGAGCAAGCTTATGCGCACCTCATTCAAGAGTTGCAAAATATTCACCGTTTGTTGTTACTCGCGCCTAAACAGTTTCTACTGGTCTGTGAAGAGCAGCAGTCTGAACGTTTAATTGAAGAAATTCAAAATGTTTGGGATAAACTTGAAGTGAATCGTGAACCAGTGCGTCTTGCTGAAGTTAATTTTGAACAAACACAAAATGATGAAGCATGGCTGATTCAATCCAATGTCCAATTCTGTGCTTCTGCTTATCCAGCAGTTGAAGTTTCTCATCCGGATGCAGCACCGTTAATGGTGCTTGCGGCTTATCTACGGAATGGTTTCCTACACAGTGCAATCCGTGAAAAAGGAGGCGCTTATGGTGGTGGTGCAAGCTATGATGGCAATGCTTGTGCATTTAGATTCTATAGTTATCGTGATCCACGTTTAGCAGAAACTTTCCAAGATTTTGAAGCAAGTATTGATTGGTTATTGAATACTGAACAAAAACCACACCAACTTGAAGAGGCGATTCTGGGTCTTGTATCGAGCATGGATAAGCCAGGTTCTCCAGCAGGTGAAGCAATTACTGCATGTTATGCATTATTGCATGGACGCACGCCTCAATTCAGAAAAACTTTACGAGAGCGTTTGCTCAATGTAACGTTAGATGATCTAAAGCGTGTAGCAGAAACGTATTTAGTGAATCAAAAACCAACGAAGGCTGTTGTAGCACCAATGGCTAAAAAAGAGCAACTTGCAGAACTTGGGTTTTCAATAAAACAAGTGAATTAAAATTAAAAATGGGGCTTAGCCAATGCGAAATAGAATAAAACGTTCACCAATATGGTTGGGTGTGTCGTCGTTTATGTGTTTGCCTATACAGACAGTTTGGGCAACAGATGTGGTACCAGCGAATCCAGCGTCACCACAAGCGTGCGTTGCACTTGATTCAAATGCAGAGCGTTTAGCCTGTTATGATGCATTGTTCAAAGCCCCTGAACTTGAGCAACCTGCTTATGTTTCTGAGCGTCAGGCTGCGCGTGAAATACCAGCACCGCAGGTTGAACCACAGGATTTAAAGTCTAAAATCGAACAAAAAGTTGAAAACTTGTTTTCGGTGGAAGGTCCTGTAATTACACCGAATTCATCGTTGCTTGATAAACGATGGGAATTGGCTGAAGACAGTAAATTAGGTACATGGAATATACGCGCACATCAACCTGTATATTTACTTCCTGCATTTTGGACGTCTGATAAGAACGAATTTCCATCGAGCCCAAATCCTCAAAATACCGTAGAAGATGATCAAAATTTAAAGTCTTTAGAGTCCAAGTTTCAAATTTCACTCAAAACTAAAGCTGTTGAAAACTTAATCGGGAATAATGGCGATATTTGGTTGGGTTATACCCAGTCCTCTCGTTGGCAGGTTTACAACTCTGAAGAATCACGACCATTTCGTGAAACGAATTATGAACCTGAAGCAAGTATTGTGTTTAGAACCAACTATGAATTTTTAGGTTTAAATGGTCGCTTACTCGGTTTAACGCTGAATCATCAATCAAATGGACGTTCGGATCCTTTATCACGTAGTTGGAACCGTGTGATGCTGAACTTAGGATTTGAGCGTGATAATTTCGCTATGATGATTCGACCTTGGTATCGAATCGAAGAAGATTTCAATGATGATAACAATCCTGACATTAAAAACTATATTGGTCGTGGTGATTTAACGACTTTTTACCGTTGGAATGATCATGATTTTAGTTTGATGTTAAGACATTCACTTAAGGGTGGGGATGATTCTCGAGGAGCTGTTCAATTTGATTGGGCATTTCCAATCAGTGGCAAACTTAGAGGTCATTTTCAATTATTCGATGGGTATGGTGAGAGTTTGATTGATTATAATCATCGTGCTACCTATGCGGGTATTGGCGTTTCTTTAATGAATGCTTTCTAAATAAAAAAACCACGCTTAGGCGTGGTTTTTTTAGCGATCTTATTGCGATTGAATTAGGGGAACTCCAGTCACTTTCTGTATCTCATCAAAGTTGACGTCATGAGCCAGTTCTATCAGTTTTACCCCTTGAGGCGTGATATCCAAAACCCCTAGATCTGTAATCACGCGATGAACGACTGCTTTACCTGTAAGGGGCAGTGAACATTGCGGAACAATTTTTGGGGTGCCATCTTTGGCACAATGTTCCATTAGCACGACGACTTTTTGTACGCCAGCCACCAAATCCATTGCTCCACCCATACCTTTGACTTTTTTCCCTGGAATCATCCAATTCGCAAGATCACCTTGCTCAGAGACTTCCATAGCGCCAAGTATAGCTATATTCACGTGCCCACCACGGATCATGGCAAATGAATCAGCACTGGAAAAAAATGCAGCGCCTGCTCGCGCCGTAACAGTTTGCTTACCCGCATTAATCAGGTCAGCATCTACGGTTTCTTTTGTTGGAAATTCGCCAATTCCCAGCAAACCATTTTCAGATTGGAGCCAAACATTGATATTTTCAGGAATATAGTTCGCAACCAATGTAGGCAATCCAATCCCTAAATTGACATAAAATCCATCTTCGAGTTCCAAGGCAGCTCGTTGTGCCATTTCATTACGCGTCCATGCCATAACTTATGCCTCCGCCTTTAAGGTCATTTGTTCGATTCTTTTTTCTGGTGTAGTGTTAAGAACGATACGATTTACATAAATGCCGGGCAAATGTATCGAATCGGGATCGAGCTCACCGATCTCTACAATTTCCTCAACTTCAGCGACTGTGATTTTCCCAGCCATCGCACAAACGGGATTAAAATTTTGAGCTGTTTTCCTAAAGATTAGGTTACCTGCCTTATCTGCTTTATACGCTTTGACCAAAGCGACATCTGCAGTTAAAGAGGGTTCTAAAATATATTCTTTACCATTGAACTCACGTACTTCTTTACCTTCTGCAATCAACGTACCTACGCCTGTTTGGGTAAAAAATGCAGGAATCCCAGCTCCACCAGCACGGAGTTTTTCAGCCAAAGTGCCTTGAGGGGTTAGCTCGACTTCAAGTTCACCATTTAAGTATTGTCGCTCAAATTCTTTATTTTCTCCGACATAGGACGAGATCATTTTTTTAATTTGTTTTGTTTCGAGTAGTAATCCCAAACCAAAACCATCTACACCTGCATTGTTTGAAATACAAGTCAGCTCTTTAGCTCCTGTTTGTTTCAGGGCAGCAATCAAAGCCTCAGGAATACCACATAAGCCAAAACCACCAACAGCTAAGGTTTGACCATCTTGAATGATATCGTTCAGTGCACTTTCAGCACTTTCATACACTTTGTTCGTCATTGAACACCTCATTGTATTTTTATTTTGTTCATCCTGAATCAGCTTCCGATCTTCATCATTTCATAATGCTGATACGTACTAAGCACATTTTTTTGCCAATACGCATTGGCATAGTTAGATGGATTGTTTCGTTGCAAAACTTGACTAATGTTACGACTCGCAAGCATCAGGGCATCTAGGTTAATGCCAGTTTCATAGCCCATATTGGACAAGAGATAAAATAAGTCTTCAGTGGATACATTACCCGAAGCACCTTTGGCATAAGGACAACCGCCAAGTCCTGCAATCGATGAGTCAAATATGCGGATGCCTTGTGTCAGTGATTGATAGATATTGGCAATTGCCATGCCGTAGGTATTGTGAAAATGACCAGCTAAAAGTTGTGGTTCAATTCGTTCCAAACATGCATTCCAAACTTTGGAAACACGATCAGGTGTAGCTGTGCCGATGGTTTCACCCAAGGATACTTCGTAGCAACCTAGATCAATTAACTTTGCACTGACTTCAGCAACCTTAGATGGATCAATTGGACCTTCATAGGGGCAGTCGACGATACATGAAACGTATCCGCGTACTTTAATATCATGTTGTTGAGCAAACTGTAATACATCAGCAAACTTCTCAAAACTTTCCTCAATTGAACAATTTATATTCTTTTGAGTGAAGCTTTCAGAAGCAGCGGTGAAAACCGCAACTTCTTTACAGCCTACAGCTAAAGCTGACTCGAATCCCTTAAGGTTTGGTGTCAGTAAGCTGAACTGGATATCTTCATCATGTGGTAGGCTAGCATAGAGTTGATCACTTTCTGCCATTTGAGGTACCCACTTTGCAGATACACAAGAACCGACTTCGATATTCTTCAAACCAGTTTTCATCAAATCAAGAATAAGATTGCGTCTGTCTTCGAATGTTAAGGGTGTTTTTTCATTCTGAAGACCGTCACGAGGTCCAACTTCAACGATTTTCACAAAATTATCGTGATTTGGTGTGGTTTGATTGGTTGTTTTCATCATGCCGCATTCTCCTCAGCAGCTTGAAACTCAACCAGCTCATCACCAGCTTTCACTTGATCACCTTGTTGGAAATAAGCTGCGACAACGACACCATCAAATGGTGCACGTATAGCGTATTCCATTTTCATTGCCTCTAACGTTAATAACACTTCATCTTTTTTTACACGTTGATTTGCTGAAACAAATACTTGTGTCACTGCACCCGGCATTGGTGCTTTTAGATTTGAGTCAGATGAAGATTGATCATTTGTATTAAAATTAGGTTTGATGAGTTCAAATTTAAAAGTCTGCCCATTTTTAAATAGGGTGACCGCATCATTGGTTTTTTTAAAACTGATTTTCTCTTGACCGAAAGAGGTATAGATCGCCATGAGATTTTCATTGAGCAACTGACCTGAGATAGCGTAGCTTTCGCCATCAAGCTGTGCTTCGAACCCTTGTGAAGTTGAGATAAATTCAACTTGATACGTTTGTCCGAGATGTTCAAGTTTTATCGGTGTACGCGCATCAACATTACTTCTCCACAGGGGTTTTGCTTTCCAAACTGGATGGCTTGTACGCTTGGATTCATTTAACTGAGAATGCAGTTCAATAAATGCTGCTGTGACAATTGTTTCAGACGAAGAAGGAGTAGTGGTTTTAAATAGGAACTCATCTTCGCGCTGAATTAAATTAGTATCAAGATTGGCATTTTTGAAAGAGTCACATGCCACTAAGCGATCTAAAAATGCAATATTGTTGCCTAAGCCTTCGACATGAAAGTGGCTCAAAGCATGATGCATCTGGACGAGTGCTGCTTCACGATTTTCTCCCCATACGATGAGTTTAGCAATCATTGGATCATAGAACGTTGTGATCTCATCACCTTGCACAATGCCACTATCAACACGGACACATTCATTTTGAGTCGGATAATGAAGATAATTAATTTTTCCAATTGCTGGGAGAAATCCTTTATCTGGCTCTTCTGCATAAACACGAGCTTCAAGTGCATGGCCATGAATTTTTAATTCAGACTGTTGTTTTGGCAAAGGTTCACCATAAGCAACACGTAATTGCCATTCAACCAAATCTTGTCCTGTGATCATTTCCGTCACAGGGTGTTCAACTTGAAGGCGAGTGTTCATTTCCATGAAGTAAGCTGTACCATCTTGCTCAACAATGAACTCAACCGTTCCAGCACCGACATAGTCTACTGCTCGGGCAGCATTAATCGCAGCTTCACGCATCGCTTCGAGTTTAACTTCGGCCATTTTAGGGGCTGGGGCTTCCTCTAGGACTTTTTGGTGACGGCGCTGCACAGAGCAATCACGTTCAAAGAGGTGAACATAATTGCCATGTTTGTCACCAAAAACTTGCACTTCAATATGACGAGGATTGACAACATAACGTTCAATTAGAACGTCATCATTGCCAAAGCTTGATTTCGCTTCACTTTTGCATGAGTTGAGTGCAGGAAGAAAATCTTCAGCACGCTCAACTAAGCGCATGCCTTTACCACCACCACCTGCACTGGCTTTAATCAGTACAGGATAGCCAATCTGATCAGCTTGTTGTTTAAGAAAATCTGCATCTTGATTGCTGCCATGATACCCAGGTGTGAGTGGTACACCTGCTTTTTCCATCAATGCTTTAGACGTTGCCTTTAAACCCATGGCTAAGATGGCAGCCACTGGAGGCCCTATAAAAGTAATGTTGTTTTTTTCACAGGCTTCAGCAAATTGATCATTTTCAGATAGGAAACCATAACCTGGATGGATGGCTTCCGCTCCAGTTTTTAGTGCAGCTTGAATAATACGATCTGCTTGTAAATAACTTTGTGCAGCAGGGGATTCACCAATATAAATAGCTTCATCCGCTAATTTGACATGCTGCGCTTGGGCATCTGCATCTGAGTAGACTGCAACGGTTGCGATACCTAATTTTTGTGCACTACGAATCACACGACATGCAATTTCGCCACGGTTTGCAATGAGAATTTTTTTAAACATATTGAATTCCTTTTTATTGTTCTGCCGTTGCTTGAATCCATGCTGGGCTTTGTTTATTTAAAAAAGCAGTTAAGCCATTTTTGGCTTCATCACCTTGACGTACGTGCGCAATGTGTTGAGCGGTTTGAATCAGTAAATCTTCTGTGACTTCTTGATGATCAACTAAACGAATCAAAGACTTTGATGCAGCTTGAGCTTCAGGGCCACCAAGCAAAATTGCATCAATGATTTCCGATACGGTGGCATCCAACTGTTCTGGCTGACAAACTTCATGGACGAGACCAATATGCTTTGCTTCTTCTGCAGAAATACGTTCAGCAGTGAGAAAATATCGAGATGCTTGACGAGCACCGATGGCACGGATCACATATGGACTAATCGTTGAAGGTGCTAAACCTAATCTCACTTCTGAAGTGGCAAACTTAGCATCAGCGGAAGCCACACAAATATCGCATGCTGAAGCAAGCCCCATGCCGCCGCCAAATGCAATACCATGGACACGTGCAATAGTCGGTTGTTTCAGCGAGGCTAAACTTTGTAACATTTTGGCAAGTTTCAAAGCATCCTCTTCATTTTCCACTTTTGATGCTTGACCTGCTTGCTTCATCCAATTAAGGTCCGCACCTGCAGAAAAGCTTTTACCACGACCTGCCAAAACGACAACACGAACGTCATCATTAGCATTTAAAGTTGTGAAACAGTGATTCAGCTCTTCTATCACTTGTGTATTGAATACATTGTGTAATTCAGCACGATTAATCCAAACGGTCGCAACTTGGCGTTCAATTTCAAGCTGTAAAAATTCATAACTCATGTCATTATCTCCTTACATGCGGAACACGCCGAACTGAGTTGGTTCAATTGGTGCATTCAATGCAGCAGCCAAACTCAGACCTAAGACATGACGTGATTCTGCTGGATCAATCACACCGTCATCCCACAACCGTGCAGATGCATAATAAGGGTGTCCTTGCTTTTCAAATTGATCACGATAAGGTTGTTTGAATTGATCTTCTTCTTCAGCTGACCAAGTTTCACCACGTTGCTCAATTTGATCACGCTTAATCGTGGAGAGAACACTAGCAGCTTGTTCACCGCCCATCACGGAAATACGTGAATTCGGCCAAGTCCATAAGAAGCGAGGAGAATATGCTCGACCGCACATTCCATAGTTGCCTGCACCAAAAGAACCACCGACCACCAAGGTGATTTTAGGAACATTTGCGGTCGCTACTGCCATGACCAATTTGGCTCCATTTTTGGCAATACCTTCATTTTCATATTGGCGACCGACCATGAAACCGGTGATATTTTGGATAAAGAGCAATGGAATATTGCGTTGCGTACACAGTTCAATGAAATGCGCACCTTTCTGAGCAGACTCTGAAAATAAAATTCCGTTATTGGCAATGATTCCGACCTTCATGCCGTAGATAGATGCAAAACCTGTAATTAAGGTTGTACCAAAACGAGCCTTAAATTCATCAAGTCTTGAACCATCTACGATACGTGCAATCACTTCACGGATGTCAAAGGGTTTGCGTGAGTCACTCGGAATGACACCATAGAGTTCTTCAGCACTATAAAGTGGTTCTTCAATTTCGGTCTTAAATGCTTTCGGTTCGATATTTAGGTTTTGAACAATATTGCGTGCAATTTGAATCGCATGTTCATCACTTTCTGCAAGATGATCTGCGACACCAGATAAACGGGTATGAACATCGCCACCACCAAGGTCTTCAGCAGTCACCACTTCACCTGTTGCAGCTTTTACCAAAGGTGGACCACCGAGGAAAATCGTGCCTTGATTGCGGACAATAATCGTTTCATCGGACATGGCAGGGACATATGCGCCACCCGCAGTACAACTCCCCATAACCACGGCTATTTGTGCAATACCATTACTCGACATGCGTGCTTGGTTGTAAAAAATTCGTCCAAAATGATCGCGATCAGGGAATACTTCATCCTGCATTGGCAGAAATGCACCGCCTGAGTCGACCATATAAATACAAGGAAGATGATTTTGTTCAGCAATTTCTTGCGCACGTAAATGTTTTTTTACAGTTAAAGGATAATATGTACCTCCTTTAACTGTTGCATCATTGGCAACGATCATGCATGTCACACCATGCACTTGACCAATACCTGCAACCACACCTGCGGCTGGTACATCGTCAGCATAAACTTGATAAGCAGCGAGTTGACCAATTTCAAGAAAGGCAGTTCCTGCATCAATGAGTTGATCAATGCGCTCACGCGGTAATAGTTTTCCACGTGCTAAATGCTTCTGACGTGCTTTTTCTCCACCACCTAAGGCAATGGTTTGAGCTTGTTTTTTTAAGTCTGCGACCAATTCAAGCATTGCAGCTTGATTGATTTTAAACTCTTCACTACGTGGATTGATTTTACTTTTAATTTCGTTCATCAATGACTTCCTTGTATTAACTTGAATTATTTGGTTTCGTTGAATAACTCACGACCAATTAACATGCGTCGAATTTCAGAAGTTCCTGCACCGATTTCATAGAGTTTGGCATCACGCCACAATCGACCTGTGCTGTAATCATTGATATAACCATTGCCCCCAAGGGTTTGAATAGCTTCACCAGCCATCCAGGTTGCTTTTTCAGCTGAGTAGAGAATGGCACTTGCTGCATCTTTACGTAAACCACGATCATGATCAGCTTTATCACATGCTGCACCCACGGCATAAACCAAAGCCTTGCTCGCCAACCATGTAGAATACATATCCGCAATTTTGCCTTGCATGAGTTGGAATTCACCTAAACATTGACCGAATTGCTTACGTTCATGAATGTATGGGATGACCACATCTAAACATGCATCCATAATGCCTAGTGGTCCACCACTGAGAACTGCACGCTCGTAATCCAATCCACTCATGAGCACTTTTGTACCGTTACCCACACCACCCATGACGTTTTCTTTAGGCACTTTGACATTGTCAAAGAACAGGGGATAAGTATTTGAACCACGCATTCCGAGTTTGTCTAAGTGACTCCCATGACTAAAGCCTTCCATGCCTTTTTCAATAATGAAAGCAGTCATGCCTTTGGCACCAGCATTGATGTCAGTTTTGGCGTAAACCACCAGCACGTCAGCATCTCCACCATTGGTAATCCACATTTTTGAGCCATTAAGTACAAAGTGATCACCATGCTCTTCAGCACGTAATTTCATACTCACGACATCTGAACCCGCATTTGGTTCAGACATTGCCAAAGCACCGACATATTCGCCAGAAATTAATTTAGGAAGATATTTTTGTTTTTGTTCTTCGCTACCATTACGGTTAATTTGATTCACACAAAGATTTGAATGTGCCCCGTATGAAAGTCCAATGGAAGCAGATGCTCGTGAAATTTCCTGCATGACAATGATATGAGCCAAATAACCCAGATTGACACCACCGTATTCTTCACTCACGGTAAGTCCAAGTAACCCCATATCACCAAATTTTTTCCATAAGTGAGCTGGAAATAAGTTGTCTTGATCAACTTGTTGAGCAATAGGTGCGATTTCCTTTGCACAGAATGCAGCTACAGAATCACGTAAAGCGATTAGTGTTTCGTCTAGTCCAAAGTCGATACTCTGTAAATTCATTTTCATTCATCCTAAAATTTAATTTTTATTTCCAGTGAAGCATTTTGTCCTTGCTTGAGAAATACAATACAGTTATTTTTTAAAAAAGTGAATATAGATTCAGAAAATGATTTATAATTCATTTTAGTTGATTGGGTGAACAATTATGAGTTATAAAAGATCCACTTTGATGCAAGAGCGTATGGAGCAAAATCGTCAATCGATACTGCAATCCGCGCGCGAACTGATTGCGGGTGGTGGTTTTAAAGATGCACAAGTGCAAGCGATTGCAGATAAATCTGGTGTCTCGAGTGGTTTGGTCTATCGCTATTTTGAGAACAAAAATCAGATTTTGATTGAAGTGCTTTCACAGGCCATCAAAGGTGAGGTCGATATTCTGAATCAGATTGCAAAAAATGATTGGACTTCGACTGAGAAGTTGACAAAGGCCGTCACTGCTTTCGTAAAACGTGCTCTGAATAGCCCTCAACTTGCATATTCACTCATGTTTGAGCCCGTAGACCCAACGATTGAGCATGAACGTTTTAGAAGTAAGCAACTGATAAAACAATCCATTAAGGAGATTCTTGCCGAAGGAAAGGTCAATGGTGAGTTCGAATTTGAAGATTTAAATACAGCTGCATTATGCGTGGTTGGTGCGATGACATTCGTTGTGATTGAACCTTTAAATCCATCGCGTAATGTGATGTTTGATGACGGTTATAAAGGTTATTTCGTTAAGCAAATTGCAGACTTTTGTGTCAATGCAGTTAAGGCAAAGGAGGAAAATTAATTTAATTCACACAAAAGGATGTCATGTTTAAACGAGTAATCGCGTAATTAATAACGAAATATTGGATTGATATAAGAAAATAGAATCAAGGAGTATGATTCAATGACGCAATTACGACTCAGTTATGCCTATGGCACCAGTGAGCAACCCTTATTGGGTATGACCATAGGCCATAAATTTGATCAAGCATGCCTAGAATATGCCGATCAGGATGCTGTGGTCAGTGTGCATCAAAATGTACGTTTGACCTATCAGCAGTTACAAGAGAAAGTAAATGCTTTTGCATGTAGTTTATTAAAAATCGGTTTAGAAAAGGGAGATCGTCTAGCGATTTGGTCCCCTAATTGTGTGGAATGGACGATCGCACAATTTGCAGCCTTCAAGGCTGGAATTATTTTGGTCAACTTAAATCCTGCGTATAAAAGCTACGAGCTAGAATACGTACTCAATCGAGTATCTTGCAAAGGATTGATCATTGCATCGACCTTTAAGACGACCAATTATCAAGAAATTTTGACGCAAATTGCACCAGAAATTTTGCATACGACCAATGGCGTTTTAAATGCTGAAAAATTGCCGCATTTAAAGTATTTGATCAAAATAGATGATCAACAACATACTGGGTTTTATCGCTTTAGTGATTTATTGGCTGAACCGACTTCAGAGCAGTTAGATCAACTTAATGAGATAGCATCTGGTCTTCAATTCGATGAAACCATCAATATCCAGTTTACCTCCGGAACGACAGGTAGCCCCAAAGGGACCATGCTGACACACAATAATATTCTGAATAACGGGTATTTTGTGGGAGAGGCAATCAAACTGACTTCTCAAGATCGAGTTTGTATTTCTGTACCGTTATTTCATTGCTTTGGTATGGTGATGGGTAATCTCGCCTGTATTACACATGGATCAACCATGATCTATCCATCAGCTGTATTTAATCCTCTTGATAGTCTTAAAGCGATTGAACAAGAGAAATGTACCGCGGCATATGGTGTGCCTACCATGTTTATTGCCATGCTTGATCATGAGCAATTCGACGAATTTGATTTGACTACATTGCGTACTGGCATTATGGCTGGCAGTCCATGTCCAAAAGAAATCATGAAGCGCGTCATTGAGCGTATGCATATGCGAGATATCACGATTTGTTATGGCATGACTGAAACAGCGCCAGTAAGTGCACAAAGTTCGATCAAAGATTCGCTAGAACAACGAGTGAGCACTGTTGGTCGAGTTCATCCACATATCGAAATTAAAATAGTCGATGAACACGGTAAAGTAGTGCCTCGTGGCAAACTCGGAGAGTTGTGTGTACGAGGATACTCAGTCATGCTGGGCTATTGGGATGAAGAAGAAAAAACACGAGAAGTCGTAGATGTCGCAAAATGGATGCATACCGGTGATATCGCTGAAATGGATGATGAAGGCTTTATCAAAATCAAAGGTCGCATTAAAGATGTTGTGATTCGGGGAGGTGAGAATTTATTCCCTAAAGAGATTGAAGACTTCTTATATAAACATCCGGCTGTTAGCGATGTTCAAGTCATTGGGCTTCCTGACCCGAAATATGGCGAAGAGTTATGTGCTTGTATTATTTTGCATGAAGGACATGAATGTTCTGAACAAGTGATCAAAGATTACTGCAAAGCCAATATCTCACATAATAAAGTGCCACGATATGTACATTTTCTTAAAGAGTTCCCAATGACTGCTTCTGGTAAGGCTCAGAAGTTTAAACTCCAAGAATATATGCGTGAGCAACTCAATATTTTTGATGAGAGTGCTTAATCGTCATTGAGTGATATTTTTAACTTTAAGCAGAAAATAACAAAGCCGAACTTAGTTCACTAAGTTCGGCTTAATTTTAAAAATAGTCGAAGAGTGAGATGGCAAAGAATTTTGATCACCCAAAAATCGTAGAAAACTACGATGTGCATATCAGACAGCTGATACCAGGATATGAACTGATGCATCTACATATACTGGCGCTACTTGAAACTCATCTCAAAGAAGAAGCTAAAATTGCCATTGTCGGGTGCGGAACAGGGTTTGAACTGAATTATTTATTAGATCATTTTCCTAAGGCGGAGTTTGTTGTGTTTGATCCATCGTCAGCGATGCTTGAAAAAACAAAACAGATCGTTCAGTTTAAGCAGCAAATGCACCGAGTCATAATTCTGCAAGGTGACACGACGGTGCTCCAGAAATATCCTGAAAATTTTGATGCAGTATTGAGTATTTTGGTTTTTCATTTTGTTTCACATGCATACAAAAAGAGTTTTTTAGGTGATATTTACCATGCTTTGAAACAAGATGGCGTGGTTCTGAGTTTCGATCTGATGCAATTCGAAGAACCAAATGATCAGTTAGTATTAAAAAATTTGGTGACAAAAATAGGATTAAGTGAAAAACAAAGTCAGGTCATGTTGGAAAGAATACATGATGACTTTAATTTAATGACAGTGAAAGAGATGAAGAATCTATACCTTCAGGCTGGTTATCAAAATTTAAGAACTTTCTGTCAAATGTCTAATTTTTATGGATTAAAAGCAGTAAAGTGATAATTTCATATTTAGAATAACCTATTCATTTTATCTTATATGAAAATCGTACAAATGGTTATATATCTAAAATGAAAAAGGATTATGATAAAAGTATTGTTTTATGAATATAAGGATTGTTCATGACCACAGAGACTCAATTTCCACAAACTTCTAATCGTGGAATCGCGGTATACAGTAATAACGCTGAAGCGATTGGTAATACACCGCTCATTCGCATTAATCGTGTAATACAGGGTGGGGCTACAGTTCTTGCCAAAGTCGAAGCACGTAACCCAGCATTTTCAGTAAAATGCCGTGTTGGTGCTGCTTTGATTGCAGATGCAGAACAACGTGGTGTGCTTAAAGCAGGCATGCATATTGTTGAACCGACGAGTGGTAATACAGGGATTGCGCTAGCTTTTGTTGCTGCTGCTAAAGGTTATGACATCACACTGACTATGCCTGCAAGTATGAGTATCGAGCGCCGTAAAGTACTCAAAGCATTGGGTGCTCATTTAGTATTAACCGATCCAGCTAAAGGGATGAATGGTGCTGTTCAAGAAGCAGAACGTTTAGTTGCTGAGAACCCAGAGCTTTATTATTTACCTCAGCAATTTGAAAACCCAGCAAATCCTGCCATTCATGAAACTACAACTGGACCTGAAATTTTTGAAGCAACGGGTGGTAAGGTTGATATTTTAGTGGCTGGTGTAGGTACGGGAGGTACGATCTCTGGTATTTCGCGTTATTTTGAGAAAGTTAAAAATCAAGCCCTTTACTCAGTTGCAGTTGAACCAGCAGACTCACCAATTATTGGACAAGCGAAGCGTGGCGAAACACTCACTCCGGGACCACATAAAATCCAAGGCATTGGTGCAAACTTTATTCCTAAAAACCTAGATTTAGATTTGGTGGATGAAGTTATCGCGGTTGAAAATCAAACAGCAATTGATTTTGCTCGTCAATCTGCAATCAAAGAAGGGATTTTTGTGGGTATTTCAAGTGGTGCAGCATTAGCGGCCGCTCATGAACTTGCTCAACGACCTGAAAATGCAGGTAAAACCATAGTGGTGATTTTACCTGATGCTGGAGAGCGCTATTTATCTTCAGTTTTATTCGAAGATATATCAGCAGATTAATGAGAAAGTCAAAGCATTCTAAAAAAACGGTCTTCATGGCCGTTTTTTTGTGATTTATTCGATTCAAACAATTTTAAACTCTTCTTAAGTTACCAATCATTTTAAATTTATTACATCACACGACTATTTTCACAGTTTTGAACGCGATATCTTTAAGCGAATTTTTTCTAATAAAAAAATGAATGAACGACTTTAATCATCCTATTTATATTATCGGCGCTGGTGTTGCAGGATTAAGTTGTGCTCAGCATTTAAAATCAGCAGGATTTAATGTTGTTGTTTTAGAAGCACGTGATCGTATAGGTGGGAGAATACATACACAAAACATTGATGGTCATTGTTTTGACCTTGGTGCATCATGGATACATGGTATTGATAATAATCCGATATGGAAAATTGCAGAGTCCAATCGGATCAATACTCAAGTTTTTTATTATGATCAAGTGGATTATTTTCATGCCAATGGTCAGCCATTTACCGAACAAGAGAGCTTAGAATTTGAAAAATGCCTTCGTGATGTTCAGAAGGTTTTTCAAAATAAATCAAAAGAGCAGGATATCTCCGCTTTTGAGCAACTTGAGAATGTTTTAGGAACGATACATTTTCAACTTCATTATTTTGATCGAGACGTCATCACACAAAAAATTAAGCAGTATTACTCAAGGCTTGCCAATGATCCTTTTGCGACTGATTTAGAGCAATTAGCCCATAATTTTATGGATTTTGAAGGCTACTTCTCAGGCGATGAAGTGATATTTTCAAAAGGTTATGAACAGATTGTTAAAGTTCTGGCTACTGATTTAGAGATTCATACGAATGCAGATATTGTTGAAATCGATCATGACTCTCATCAAGTGCAGATAAAAACAGCATGTGGACAGCTTTACATAGGTTCTCAAGTTGTGGTGACAGTTCCACTCGGTATTTTAAAGCAAGATAAAATTAAGTTTGAGCCGCCTTTGCCTAGTGGATTAGTCCGATCGATTCAAAAGCTGGGTTTTGGATCTTTCAATAAAATATTTATACAATTTTCAAAAGCTCTAGAATTTAATGGGAATGCACTTAAACACAATACGGCATTTTTTTGGGATGAGCGTGAGCTGTATAGTATTTTAGATTTTAGTCGTTTATATAATAAACCGACTTATCTCCTTCTCGTGGGAGGTACAAAGTCAGAATGGGTTGATCAAGCAACGGATCAACAGGTGCATGAATATATCAAGAAAATATTGAAGATTTGCATGCACTCCAATGAAATTCAGAACATCATAATTACCCGCTGGGGGAGTGATCCGTTTAGTTTAGGTTCATTTAGTTTTCCAAAAGTTGAACATACTAAAGATGATGTAGAGATCTTTAAAAAAGAGCATCCAGCGCAAGTATATTTTGCAGGTGAACATTGTCATACCGATTATGCAGGCACTGTGCATGGTGCATATCTGTCAGGTCGTGATACTGCTAATTTAATTATTCGTAATGGCTCAAATATAAAGCTGTAACTGATGTAGAGTTACAGCTTTATTTAGTTAGTATGAGTGAGTTGAGAAATTAACCTGAACTCATATTAATACATGTCCATATTCTTCGCGAAGTTTTCTTTTTAGCATTTTTCCAGTGCCGCTAAGCGGTATGGCATCGACATAAATCACTTTATCTGGAGTTTGCCATTTAGCAATTTTATCAGCATAGTAATCAATGAGTTGTTGTTCAGTGATTTGGCTATTAGGATGTTTAACGGCGATTAAGACAGGTCTTTCATCCCACTTTGGATGTTGTGCTGCGATGACCGCAGCCATCGCAATTTCTGGGTGACCCATTGCGATATTTTCAAGCTCTACAGAAGAGATCCATTCTCCACCAGATTTAATCAAGTCTTTGGCACGATCACTAATATGCAGATAGCCATCAGCATCTATAGACGCAATATCTCCAGTATCAAACCATCCATCACTGGTCAATGGTGAGTCGGACTGACCAAAGTATTTGTCAACAATCCAATGTCCTTTGATTTGTAAATTACCAATAGTCTCACCATCATGTGGAACAAGATCGGTTCCTCTTTCTTCAGACACTAAACGAATCCTGACTCCAAACGGCGGGCGACCTTGGGAAAGACGTAGTTTTGCTTGTTGATCCTGAGAAAGTTGTTTATGTTTAGCTTTGAATTGATTGGCAGTGCCAAGTGGACTAGCTTCAGTCATCCCCCATGCATGAATGGTTTCACAATCATATACATCACGGAATGTGGCTAACATGCTAGGTGGGCAAGCCGAGCCACCAATCACATTACGTTTTAAAGAGGTCAGTGAACTGTTCATTGCTTTTGCAGCGACCAACAAGCTTTGCCAAATGGTAGGAACACCAAGTGCAACAGTCACTTCATATTGATCAATGAGTTTAACTAGACTCTCACCATCAAGACCCGGCCCTGGTAATATAATTGAAGCACCTACCATCGCTGCGGCATAAGGTGTTCCCCATGCATGAACGTGAAACATCGGAACTACAGGTAAAATAATGTCTTTGGCTGACAGATTGAGTGAGTCAGGTAAGCTGGCCGCTAAACTGTGAAGAACAGTTGAGCGATGAGAATAGAGAGCACCTTTAGGATTGCCTGTTGTTCCAGAGGTATAACATAGTGAACTAGCAGTGGTTTCATCAAATTCAGGCCATGTATATTCTGCAGTTTGACCCGCAATTAAATCATCGTAGAACAAGACTTCGGGTAAGGCTTGACGAATCTTTTCATCAGGTGCATCTAAGCAGATGAAATGTTGCACCAGTGGAATATGTGCTTTTATTCCTGTAATCAAAGGTAGGAATGTTTTATCAAAAATAATCGCTTTATCTTGTGCATCATTAATAATGAAAATCAGTTGTTCTGGAAATAATCTTGGGTTAATGGTGTGACAGATTAAGCCACTACCAGAAATAGCATACCAAGCCTCTAAATGACGATGATTGTTCCAAGCTAATGTTGCAATACAATCGCCGTGAATGAGTTTAAGTTCATTTAATGCCTTTGCACCACGTTTAGCATTATCTGATACATCGCCCCAATTGGTTTCGTAAAGTGAGCCATCGGTGTTTTTTGAAACGATCAGGGTGTCTTTATGAAATTCAGCAGCATGTTCTAGTAAACTGCTGATTAATAAAGGTTGAAACATCATACGTCCGTGCATGCAAAGCTCCTGCTATTGATCATTTAAGTTTTTATTTTGAGTTGATTATATTTATGTAAGGTGAGTGCTCACGATTAACGTAACACTCACTGATGATCTAGAAATACACTAAATTATGCAGTCAGTAAAGAACCAACTAATTTACGGATTGAAACCAAAGGTTTACGCTCTGGAATGATGACACCAGCAGTTTTAAGGTCTGACACGAGTTCAGCGCGGAAGTCATTATAGTCAACCTCTGCTGCATGACGTTGACCGCCTTCAAAGTTGTAATGTGGATGATCTAACTCATGCTGAATCGCTTTTTTCATATCAGCAGGACGTTTATATTTTCCTAAGATTTCCTGACATGCCAAATTGGCTTGATGATCTGAAATTGGCCAAATACAACCTAGTGGCTGGAATAAACCAATGAAATAAAGATTGTCATGTTCTGCATGCATCATTTTACGGTAAAGCGGTAATTTTTCAGCATGTTGGAAATCTATGAAATCTTTATCGAAGAAAGGGAAGACGGTCCAGAAACCAGTACAACAACAAATAATATCAAACTCTTGTTGAGTACCATCGACGAATTCTACAATTTTACCATTGAGACGCTTGATCGCTGGTTTTGGTTTGATTTTACCGTGACGCACATAGTCAATGAAGTCAGAGTTCGCCGTTGGATGTTGTGTCAGCATCGGTTTGTCATTTACAGGCAAGCCAAAATCTGCGTAATTTCCGCTGAATGCTTTTACCAATTTGGTCAGAATTTTTTGGCGCATTTTGGGCGGAAGTTTTTCCATTGACTTGACGAGTATGTCTGCGGGATGTCCAAACATAAATTTTGGAACAAACCATTGTGGACTGCGCATCGATATATACACATCTTTTGAGACACGTGCTGATTCTACGGCGACATCACAGCCTGAATTACCTGCACCAATGACTAAAATTTTCTTTCCACGCCAGTCGTCATTTACACCTTTAAAATCATGTGAATGCATCCACTTGCCAGTAAATTCACCTTCATACTCAGGGTATTTCGGTTTCCAGTGATGACCATTTGCAACCATTAAATAGTCATATATTTTCTGTTGTTCTTTACCTTGATCATCGGTGTAATCCACCACCCATTTTTTATTTTCATTTTTATGAATATGGTTAATAGTGTGATGAAATTTAATCTTGTCATATACACCAAAATGTTTGGCATAATTTTCAAAATACTGCTGCAAATGATCATGTCGTGGATAATCAGGGTAACTGTCTGGCATTGGATAATCTTCATATTCAGACATTGTACGCGAGCTAATAATGTGTGTATTCTCATAGACTGAAGAATGACCAGTTTTAGAATTAAACACCCAATTCCCACCGACTTTGTCATTCTTCTCGAAGATATCGTATGCAATACCATTTTGTTGACAATTTTTAGCAGCCGTAATTCCTGACGGACCTGCACCAATGATACAGACTGTGTTCATATTCATATCCTTGAATGATGTTCTTTTTATTCATAACCAACTATAGTTGGTTTTATGACTATAATCGATTTATTTTTAAACAGCAAGACAGGGGATTTGTTTAAATGCTTTTTGATGAAATTAAGCTTCCTGTACAAAAAAGAAGTAAAGCAAGGTTAGAACTTGTACTAGAAACAACAAAGAAAATATTAGAAAAACAAGGCATCAATCACTGTACTATTCCCGAAATTGCAGCACAGTCCGATCTTCCTAAGATTACGATTTATCAATACTTTCCAACAGTTAATCATTTGTTCAGCATATTGGTGAAACGTTATTTAGATGAACTTCAGGCCTATGTTTTGTTTAAAAATGAGTGCTATCAAACTTGGTCAACACGTGATATTTGTTTTGATCTAATTTCTAAGGTGGCAGAGTTCTACAATTCAAATCCTGCTGCAAGTATTTTGATTCTGGGTGGGCCAGTACATGTTGATGGTTTTAATTTACAGGAAATCGTGATTGAGAAGATTGCTCATGATTTACAAGCGGTATTTGAGCAGAAAGTACATCCGCTGAAATTGAATAGAAAAGAGGAAGCGGTGTATCTGGTTGAAATGGTTTTTGCATTAATGAAACACAGCTACTATCAGCATCAACAAGTCACTGATGACATTCTAAAAGAATGCCATTTCATCAGTGAATTTTACTTAAGCAGTAAGGGATATAACTACCAACTTTAAAAGTTTATTTTTAGTTTTTCCAAAAAATGTTGATGCGCTGCGATGAGTTGATCAAAAACGGGCGAATGAAATAGATCGAAGTGACCGCAGACGAACTCACGATATTCACCTTGTTTTAGTTTTTGTGCGAGTTTACGTGTTGCTTTGACAGGAATAAGTGAATCTAGTTCCGCACCTGACACAAAAACAGGGCATTGAATTTTATGAACGATCATTGTTGGTCGGTATAAACCAATGGTTGCAACGATTCGAGCTGGTACAGCATTTTTCCAATGCATCCCGTCTGGAATCAGTCGATAATATGCATCGTAGCAATCTTCACCCGCCAAAATGGCAAACCGATCTTTTGCAACTACAGGCATGGTTTTGACTCTACCTATTTTTGCTAGGGCTAAATCTTGTAATGCAATCATGGTTGCAGGCAATAAATATTTTTTCGGATACAGTGTCAAGCTCGCTAAACCATCAACGTGTGGAAAATTAGAGATCACTGCTTTAAAGGTGTGTTCACTTGCTAATGTTAGAACATGCGCACCACTGAACGAATACCCCCATAAAATGATATTTTTTTTCGAGATGTAGAATCGGGTTTGAATATAGTCGATAACGACTTTCCAATCCTGAAGTTGACTATTTTTATCAACAAGATGCTGAACAGGACCACTGCTTAATCCAAAACCAGAATGATCAAATATGCATACGTTATATCCCAATTCTGCATAAGCTTCAGCGAAAGAGTTTAAGCCACAGCTTTTTTCTCCACCCAAGCCATGAGCCATAATGATGATACTAGAATCTTTTGTGATCGGCACTGGCATATAAAAATCCGCTTGGATTTGATAGTTGCCATTCGGAATAAGTAATTCTTGAGTTTGCATCGTGGTTATCCTTAACACTTTTTTATTTTTAAAACCCAACTCAGGTTGGTTTAAGCATATCGTTATGCAGTATAAAAGTCTATTTGATGTCAAATCGTTCAGAAAATTTTAAGCCTGATTGATTTAAATACATTTTTATTCGATGTATTCGTATGAGTTTTTTCTATCGCAAGCAATGTATCGCCTTAATCTTGAGCTATTTCATTTTGGTCAATCTATTTCCAGTACATGGTGCAGTCGACATGAAATTGATTCAATTAGGCTTAAATTCAAAAGGAGTGTTCTATTTAAAAGATGCATTTTGGCCAAGTGTAGTCGGGCATGAATGGGTTAAATATGTGCTAATCGCGATGTACTGCAGTATGCTGATATATGCAGTCATGGTTGCTCATCCCAAATCGAGAAATCAAAGTTTGGAAACCTCTAAAAATTACATCACAATTTTTGCAATTGCTTTGATTTCAATTATTTTAATAGCGTTGTTCAAATCACAGTCGAACTTGATGTGTCCATGGGATGCAGCTCAACCTCAGGGAATGACAATTGTCTGGAGTCTCAGTAGTAAAGTTGGGCATTGTTTTCCTGGAGGTCATGCTTCTGCAGGTTTTGCATTATTGAGTGGGTATTTTGTGTTCAGGAACAAAAAAACAAAATTAGCTCAATTTTACTTATTGAGTTCAATTCTCTTGGGAATGCTTATGGGATGGACGCAAATGCTTAGAGGTGCACATTTTTTTAGTCATAATCTTTGGACAGGTTGGTTGATTTGGATGTTCAATGTTGTAATATTTAGTCTAAAAGATAAGGTTAAATTAGCCTAAGCAATTAATGTAGTTTAATTTCCACTCTCACCAATAAACCACCTAATTGAGGGCTGCGATCAAAGATAAGATTACCCCCCATACGTTCTACCGCTTTTTCAACAATTGATAAACCTAAGCCACTACCAATTTCTTGATGTTGCTCGACTCGATAAAATCTTTTTTTAATACGTTCATACAGATCTGCTGAAATTCCTGGGCCACTGTCCTCGACTTGAATGATAGCTATATCATTCTCTTGAAATGTAGAAACGTTAATGATGCCATTGGGGGGTGTGTATTTAATCGCATTCTCTATTAAATTGGTTAATATTGAATCTATAGCAGATGAGTAATTTATAATTTGAACGTATTCATAACGTTCCATACCTAAATCGATTTCTTTGGCTAAAGCTAAATGAATCAATTGTTCAATAGATTGATAAGCGCGTTCATCTAACCGAATACTCACTTTTTTCTCGTTACTGGCATTTAATGAATCTTGTTGAGCGAGATTTAAAAGCTGACCGACCAAATGCTGAGTTCGGTGTAAACCATTATTCATTTTGATTAACGATTCGTGATGGGGGAGCTCTTTGAGTAAAATTTTAGTTTGAAGATTTAATGCTGTAATTGGTGTTCTTAATTCGTGAGCGGCGTCTGCAATAAATTGTTTTTGTTCTTGTTGGGCATCAGAGATCCTTTGAAATAATTGATTGATCGCTTGAATGCTGGGTACTAGCTCAATAGGGTACTGTTGAGGGTCGATTACGGTCAGCTCATTTGGTTTACGTGTACTTAATTCGGATTTAAATTGCTCAAATGGAGCAAAATTTCTTCTAATTATAAAACCTAAGCCATAAATCGCGAAGGGCATAATGATTAAATAAGGTAAAAACATGTTGATTGCGAGCTCTATGGCTAAAGCTTGTCGAACAGAGTCTTGTTGGCTCACTTGAACTTGAACAGTTTTCAATGGAATCACATAGGTGTGCCATTTACCATAATGATTAGTGTGATGATAAAAACCTGACTTAGCGACTGGCTCAACCAACTGTTTAAACTTTTCATGTAAATGTGATTGTTGGTCATAGGCCCAAACATCTACAAATAAATCTTCTTCATGGTACTGTTTGAAATGTGAAAATTTGCTCTTTACAGGATCTGGATTAAATTTTGCAACGCGCTCTGCCAGATTTTTCAGCTGAGCATCAAGTATTTCATTTGTTTCCTCTAAAGCTGTTCTATAGGCTGAAAAAACCAATATACATCCCATCACCACACTAAAAATTGAGGTAAATACAACAAGTTGCTTTTGTAAAGAGTAGGGTTGCGTCATGTATCAATTCTTGTTTTATGGTGTAGGCTGACCTAGCCGATAACCTAATCCTCGCACATTACGAATAAAGTTTTTACCTAATTTTGAGCGTATGCGATGAATATAGACTTCAATGGTATTACTGCTGATTTCATTTTCAATATCATACAGTTTTTCTTCAAGATTAGACTTCGAAAAAATCTTATTTGGATAAGTTAAGAGTGGAATTAATAAAGCCCACTCACGGTTTGAAAACTCAACCGTCTGATTTTCAAAACTCGCAATATGTTGTTCAAGATCTAACCTGAGTCCGCCAAACTCTAAAATTTGTTTTATCTGAGGTGTATTTTGTTGAGATGCACGTCTGAGTATGGCGTGAATACGTGCTAATAACTCCTCAAACTCGTATGGTTTTACTAGATAATCATCAGCGCCTTGATTTAATCCATCGATACGGTGCTGAAGTTGATCTCTTGCTGAAATAATGAGTACAGGAATTGAAGGAAATAGTGAGCGAAGATGTTTGAGTACTTGCATGCCATCCATCATAGGTAATCCAAGATCGAGCAGCACTAAATCAAATGCTTGTTGATTTAATTGTTTTAAGCCATCGATGCCATTATTGACCCAGACTACTTCAAATGATTGATATTGGAGCAACTTTTGAGATGACTCTGCAATCATAAAGTCATCTTCAATCATCAGGATTTTATTCATATTAGGCTCTGTTCTGTAATTGAGGTTTGCATTGTTGGCTGAGGTCTAATGCGGGTTGTAATGTTGTAGTATGAATATTCAATAAACTTAGCATGGTGTGAAAGACATTGTCTTGGCTAAGTGCATCATTTTTCTGAGATTCAATGCATCGTACAGTTGACGCTTGATGTTTTCGCCATGCTGTTGAAAACCACATGATCATCGGGACATGAGTTTGTTGTGATGGTGCAATTTGATAAGGGGCGCCGTGTAAATAGATTCCATGTTCACCCGTGGATTCACCATGATCTGATAAATACCATAAAGCGGATTGAAATTGAGTTTGTTTGTTTAATAAATTGATTGTCGAAGCGAGAATATGGTCTGTATATACAATTGAATTATCATACGTATTGATCAGAGCTTGTTGACTACATCCCTGAATTGCGCTGGTGTTACAGGTCGGCTGAAAGGGTGTGTATTGATGAGTGGACCGTTTATAGTAAGCTGGGCCGTGACTTCCCATTTGATGGAGTACGATAAGTCTTGGCGTTTTATCATTTTTGGGAATGGCTTGAATATAGGCATTAAGACTAGCAATCAATATTTCATCTTTACATTCACCCTTAGAATCGCACCATTGCTTACGAATAGATTCGGGAATTTCATAACGCTCAACCCGATTACAAACTTCTTTGCATCCTGAATTGTTATTGATCCACGTTACTTTGTAGCTCGCACGTTGAATAATATCGAGTAAGTTCTCCCGTTGTCTTGCGACTTTTTCTGTATATGCTTGTCGAGTCATACCAGAAAATAAACAAGGTACGGATACCGCCGTTGCAGTACCACAGGAACTGACGTTACGAAAATTGATTATATTTAATTTGCTTAATTCTGGATTTGTAGCTCGATCATATCCATTCAACTGAAAACTTTCTGCACGTGCTGTTTCTCCTATCACTAAAACCATCAGTTTTGGAGTTTGATGGGTCGCCGTTTGAATAAGTTGGTGTGCATCACGTCCGTAGGGGTGAATAGTCGTATTTTTGGGAGGTTGAAGATGTTTATAATAACTGAAGGAGGCTGCAACGACATTTTGAGGACTGATCATCCCTTTCAACTCTCTGTTTTCTCTAAAAATAGCTGCATAGTCAACATAATATAAATAAGCGCAACCTAAGACTAAAACTAAACTGATTGCACTGTGTAACATTTTCCTGCAAAGGGTATGAGAAAACGTTGATTTTTTGATATTCACCCAATAAATAAAAAAAAGAGGCGCTAAAATAAAAAATACAACCCAAATAAATAATCTTATATTTATCAGATCAAATGCTTCCATCGTATTGGTTTGCATCATATTTTGAATCTGATCAGCATTTATAATAATGCCTAAACTACTTACAAAATATGCAGACATACCGCCTAATACAATCCAGATACTTGCAAATATCTTTACGTTCAAGCTCCAATGAATAAGATTGAAAATAAAAAAATAAGCGGCTGTGATTAAGACCGATGAACCTATTAAAAAAAGGATTGCTGGGTAACCTTGATAAGGTGTGAGTGAAGTAAGTTGTTTGTAGAACGCAATATTTAAACCAATGCCAACCCATACTGAGAGTACTAAATTGAATAGTGCTAGGCTTATCGTTGGTTTTTTCCATTGCTGAATGATAGATGTGTAGCGCATACGATGAGTTCTAATATTTAACTACGCTGAGCTTAGGTTTTATTTCTTAAAATTTACTGAATAAATGATTGAAGTCTAGGGCATAAAAAAAGCCAGACTGGTGGAGCAATCTGGCAAAGCGTCAAGATGAGTCACCCGTGACAAGTGATGTTTCCTGAGTTCAGGCTTGAGTTGTTCCGAACTTAAGCCTGAATAAATTCAGCCACAGCCTGGTTAAACGCTTGTGGTTGTTCAACATTCGAAATGTGCGAAGCATTAATCTCAACAAGTTGACTACCCGTAATCGCG
>NZ_JBWYJB010000016.1:0-54919 GCF_056784015.1 Acinetobacter sp. ANC_7655
CAATATTTTAGTATTTTTTTAAATTATGAGTTTTGAGTGGGCATTTAATAGTCAAATTCACATCATTCAGTATGATATTGATAAAAAATCGAACACTTTAACTTTATTAAAATTAGATTAGAATAGTCACTATTATTTAACTGACTAGAACTATGTTACTAAATGGCTATATTTAAAATCAAAAAAGCCGTATTGATCTCCCTACTGCTTTTGATGTGCAGCTTTAGCCATGCCAATTCCAACCAGAACATTTATCAAATGACTCTATCTATTTTGAGCTATGCCAAAATTTCATCTCCACAACCAGATTTATGTCTAATTGATAACACTGTGGCATTAGCAGAGTTTAATCAAACTATTCAAAAGCAAAATTCAAATATCAAAGCACAAAATATTCATGATTATGAATTAAACAAGACCAATTGTGATGTTATATTTTTCTCTAAATCTTCTCCAACAGTCGAACAAAAACTCATCCGAGAATCACTAAATAAGTCAATTCTCTCATTTTCAACAAATAATGAAGATTGCGAGGTTGGAAGTGTTTTCTGTCTCTATAGCAATAAAGCAGGTATTACAAAATTTAAAGTCAATTTAGACAGTCTTGCAAAAACCAAAATCCACGTTGATCCTCGTGTATTACTTCTTGCACAGAAATGGAGTAATTCAGATGATTGATAAATTTTTTGGATTAACTTCACTCCAATCACTATTTAGAAGATCACAATTTTTAATTTTTGCGATTACTTTTTTGATCTGCACTTTAATTTTTGCAACGATTTCAATTTTTACGGTGAAATCATACGCCAATCAAAACTTAACCTTAGTGAGTCGCACAATTGCGGAACGCATTCAACCTGCTCTTGTTTTCCAAGATAAATACACTTTAGACAATATTTTACACGAGTACACACAACAACATTCAATTCGCCTTATCCAAGTATTGGATAGCAGTAAAGTTAAAATAACTGAAAGCAGTAAACTGATAGATCGCCATTCAGAACTTCAAACTTGGTTTGATGGATTATTTTTTTCTAAGCCGATTCAAATTGAAGTTACTCACAATGGACAATTGGTCGGTGAGCTTCATCTATTCGGCAGTTCTCAAGATATCATTTTATTCATTATCAAGATTTGCTTAGCCTTGATTTTAGGTATGCTTTTTATGATTTTCGCCTTATGGTGGTCGGTTAATGCAACCTATCGTCATATTATGAATTCTATATCACCAATTATTCATACAGCACAATTAGTGAGTCAACAAAAAGCATATAATCTCCGCTTTCCAAAAAATGATATTCAAGAATTTCATCATCTAAACTCAGTATTTAATCAACTATTAGAAGAAATTCAATCTTGGCACAATCAGTTACAGTCTGAAAATACTCAGCTTAATTATCAAGTACAACATGATGAATTAACACAATTACCAAACCGACATTACTTTTATAAAGTTTTGTGTAGCCTTTTCGATCAGCCTGATAAACTTGAAAATACTGTTTTGATTTTTATAGATAACAATAAATTTAAGTCTATTAACGATCAATATGGTCATTTAGTAGGGGATGAAGTGTTGAAAGAAATGGCTAAACGATTAAAACAAAACACTCGTCAAAATGATTTTGTCGCAAGATTAAGCGGTGATGAATTTGCAATTATCCTAAGTCCTGTCAGTCAGGTGGATCACTTAATTTCGATCGCCGAAAATCTTATAAAATGTTCTGATGAGCCCTTAAAATATAACGGACAATCAATTCATTTTAGTTTTAGTCTTGGTATTGCTTTGGCTAAAGAAGCTCATAACCCAGAGGACTTAATTTCTCAAGCAGACCAAGCGATGTACAAAGCGAAGAATCTAAAACATCATTGGCACATATTTCAACAATAGAGTTTTTACTGAGGATTAATACCTATGCTCAATCGTAGTTTCAAACTTTTTATCATGAGCATTCTTTGTATAGGATTAAGCGCATGCTTGGGTATGGGATCTTTAAGCTATAAACAAGTAAAAATGTTAAAACAACAAGGTTTCGTACTCACAGAGGAAGGTTGGAGTTTGGGACTACCCGAACGACTTCTTTTCGATTTCGATCAGGCTGAAATCTCTAAAAAAAATCGTGAACAGATTCAACATCTCGCAGCACAACTACAAAAATACAATTTAAAGAAAGTCCGTATCGTCGGTCATACCGATCTTATTGGCAATCCAGATTATAATTTTAAACTTTCTGAAAGCCGTGCCCGAAGCGTAAGCACTATTTTTATCGAAGAGGGTTTTAACCCTACTCATATCCAAACCATTGGTCGCGGTTCCACCCAACCTATTAATACTGCAAATACTGACGCTGCCCATGCAGAAAATAGACGCGTTGCTGTTATTATCGTGCCTTAAACATTCAACAAAAAAAGATCCTGATAGGATCTTTTTTTAACAGCAAAAATCAGACATAAAAAAACCGCTTAACGCGGTATATTTTATCTGACCATTTATAATGAAATAAATGGTCGGAGCAGTAGGATTCGAACCTACGACCCCCTGGTCCCAAACCAGGTGCACTACCAGGCTGTGCTATACTCCGATTACATCGGTTTGTGTTGGGGTGAATGACGGGATTCGAACCCGCGACAACCGGAATCACAATCCGGGGCTCTACCAACTGAGCTACATCCACCATCACAAAATTTGGTTCTATAAAATCAAGCGACCAATGGCGCGCCTGACAGGATTCGAACCTGTGACCATCCGCTTAGAAGGCGGATGCTCTATCCAACTGAGCTACAGGCGCATTACCCATGATTGCGAGATCATTGGAAAACCTTTGCCTTGAAGAATTGGTCGGAGCAGTAGGATTCGAACCTACGACCCCCTGGTCCCAAACCAGGTGCACTACCAGGCTGTGCTATACTCCGATTCATCTCAGCTTTTGTACCGTTCAACTTATCGTTTGATGTATCGTTCGGTACGGTGTGCATTCTAGGCGTGACGCTGGATAACGTCAACACCTATCTTCAAAAAAAATCAAAAAAACACTTCAAATGTATATTTATCAAGCATTTTGACTAATATTAACGCTTTAATGACGCACTAAAGTTTAACATTCGATCTAATGGTAATTTAGCGCGCTCTGCTAAAGCGGGATCAACATGCACTTCCTGATCACCATGTCGTAAAACATGCAAAATGCCATCCAATTCATTCATTGCCATCCATGGACAGTGTGCACAAGAACGACAAGTCGCCCCCTCACCTGCCGTAGGAGCCTCAATCAAAGTCTTATTCGGCACCATTTGTTGCATCTTATAAAAAATACCGCGATCGGTCGCAACAATCATTGTTTCATGCGGTAGTTCTTTTGCAGCTTTAATCAATTGTGAGGTACTTCCTACTGCGTCAGCAACATCAATTACCGATTCTGGTGATTCAGGATGTACTAAAACTGCAGCATCAGGATAGATGGCTTTCATCTGAGCGATGCCACGTGCTCTAAATTCTTCATGTACGATACAAGAACCATCCCAGAGCAACATATCCGCTCCAGTTTTCTTTTGAATGTAACGTCCTAAATGCTGATCAGGTGCCCAAATAATTTTTTCACCTAAACTATCTAAATGCTCAACAATTTCGACAGCACAACTTGATGTTACCACCCAATCTGCACGTGCTTTTACCGCAGCTGAGGTATTTGCATAAACCACAACAGTATGATCAGGATGAGCATCACAGAACTTGGTAAACTCATCTACAGGACAACCTAGATCGAGTGAACAAGTTGCCTCTAAAGTAGGCATTAAAATGGTTTTGTTAGGTGATAAAATTTTAGAAGTTTCACCCATAAACTTCACACCAGCCACAACGAGTGTTGTCGCATCATGATCACGTCCAAAACGTGCCATTTCAAGTGAATCTGAAACACAACCACCAGTAAGCTCCGCAAGCTCCTGTACGACCGGATCACAATAATAATGAGCAACCAATACCGCATTACGCTTTTCCAATTCAGCCTGGATCTCAGCAAATTTTTGCTGCTTTAACTCTGGTGTTAAATCTTGATTGTTAGATTCACCAATCAGGTCTAAATGAGCTTGAACAATTGCTTTCGCATCATTTGCAATTAAATTGGTTGCATCATTCATTATTTGCATCTCTATCCATAGCGCTTATCAATATAAGCAATTACACACCGATTGGATTTGACCAATCATTAAAATTTGATAAATAAAAAGCCTCAACAGGGAGGCTTAATTTATTTAAGAACGATAATCTGCGTTGATCTTGACATAATCATATGACAAATCACAGGTGTAAACCGTATCTTTGGCAGAACCACGGCCCAAATCAACGCGGATAGTAATTTCTGATTGATTCATTACTTTAGCACCAGCCTCTTCTGTGTAATCTGCCGCTGCACCACCATCTTTACAGATCTGGACATCATCTAACCATACTTGGATTTTGTCGACATTTAAATCTGGGACACCAGCATAACCGATTGCAGCCAAGATACGCCCCCAGTTAGGGTCAGAAGCAAAGAACGCTGTTTTTACCAAAGGTGAATGTGCAATGCTGTAAGCGATGTCACAACACTCTTGCGTATTTGCACCACCTTCAACTGAAACAGTTATAAATTTGGTTGCACCTTCACCATCTCGAACGATCAACTGAGCCAAGCGCTTCATGACACGTGTAAGTACATCTAAAACAACAGAGTAACGAGCATCTTCTTTAGATGTAATTTCAGCACCACCTGCTTGACCAGTTGCTGCAAAAATACAAGAGTCGTTAGTAGATGTATCACCATCAATCGTGATGCGATTAAATGATTGTTCAACCGTGGTTTTTAATAGTTTTTGAACCAATTCACGAGCAATAGGCGCGTCTGTCGCTACGAAAGACAACATTGTTGCCATATTAGGACGGATCATTCCTGCACCTTTTGAAATCCCCGTCATTGTATAAACAACCCCGTCAATTTCAAATTGTTCAGAAGCCCCCTTAGGTAAAGTATCCGTCGTCATAATACCTGATGCTGCCTGAGGCCATACATCATCTTCAAGACTCTCAAATGCTGGTTTTAACCCAGCAATCAAACGCTCCATTGGTAATTGTTCACCAATTACGCCTGTTGAGAATGGCAAAACCTCGTTCTCATTTACACCAGCAATTTTGGCAAATTCAGCACAAGTGTCCTTTGCATTTTTCATACCTGTAGGACCAGTACCTGCATTCGCATTGCCTGTATTAATTACAAGGTAACGTGGATTTGTTTGAGACAAATGCAGTTTTGAAATATGTACTGGCGCTGCGCAAAAAGCATTTTGGGTAAATACACCTGCAACTTGAGTGCCTTGTGCAAATTCAAATACAACCAAGTCACGTCGATTTGGGTAACGTACATACGCTTCTGCTGAGCCAATTCTTACACCCTTTACCACATGCATTTGTGGCATTGATACGTCACCCACCGCCATTTTTGATTGTCCGAATTAAAAAAAATGATGGCTAAGCTTATTAGAAATTAGAAAAAAAATCGAGTGAATAAGGCATTAGGGTTGATTGAAATGAATGATTTGAAATAAATCTCGATCCCTAAAAACAATAAAGCCAGTCAAAGACTGGCTTTTGTACGAAATTCTAAAATTAATTAGATACAGTTTGTTCCAATAAGGCTTGTTTTGCTTTTTCTTGACTTGAACTTGAAAGAGCTGGATTTGATGCAACAATACGATTTGCTGTAGCTGGAGTTGCTGGTGCTATTGCAGCTGTTTGAAGAATGATTGGTCGACCAGCTGTATTACCAAGTGTGTAACGAATACCAGTGCGAGGACTTATCACCGTTGTGGAGTCATTTTTAACTTCAGTTTGTGCTTGAGTAACACCCGCAGCTGCTTGAACTTTCGCTAGAGGTACAGTTTTTGTATCAGTATTGGCAAATGCAAAAGCTGGTAAAGCAAAAACTGCAAATAGAGCCGGTTTTAGTATTTTTTTCATTGTCGCTTCCATATATTCAATCATGCAAAATTAAATAGCATTAACTGAGAAAATTGGCAATGCTTATTCACATGAACTGACCAAGCACTATAATAAAATAAAAAAAGCAGAACCTAAGTTCTGCTTCATGAAATTTAGATTTTACCGTGACACTGCTTGTATTTTAAACCAGAACCACATGGACAAGGTGCATTACGGCTTTGAGGTGGCGTAATCTCAACTTCATTCTGATCCAATTCTTGAGTATTAACTGTTTGCTCACCTGTTAAACCATCAACTTCAGCATGAGAAAGTGAAAGTTGCATCGCTTCAGCTTGAGCTTGCTGCTGTGCTTCCATTTCTGCCAGCTCTTCAGGCGTTGGTAAACGTACTAATGAAAGATCTGTCACAACATCAGACTTAATGACAGCTAACATATTTACAAACAGATTGAATGCTTCTTTCTTATATTCCTGCTCAGGATTCTTTTGCGCATAACCGCGTAAATGAATACCTTGACGTAAATAATCCATCGCTGCTAAATGATCTTTCCAGTGGCGATCTAAAGAACTTAACATAAAGTTTCGTTCTAACACTGCTGCAGATTCAGCACCCATTTGTTCACGACGCTCACGATAGCGTTGTAAAACCTCATCAGTAATACGACGTGCTAATGCTTCTTCATCTAATCGACGATCTTGATCCAACCATTGCTGCACAGGAAGATCAATATTAAAGTCTGAGCGTAATGCAGATTCAAGACCTGGGACATCCCACTGATCATGAATTGATTCAGGTGGGATATACGTTTCAATCACCCCTTTCATCACTTCTTCATGCATTGACTCGATGTATTCTTGCAATGTACTTTCTGCCAGAATTTCATCACGCTGTGAGTATATAATTTTACGTTGTTCGTTATTTACATCATCATACTTCAACAGGTTCTTACGAATATCGAAGTTACGTGCTTCAACCTTACGTTGGGCGTTTTCAATCGAACGAGATACCATTTTATGTTCAATGGCTTCATTTTCTTGCAGACCCATTGCACGCATCATTGCGACGACACGATCACCCGCAAAGATACGCATCAAATCATCTTCTAACGATAAGAAGAAACGCGAAACACCTGGATCACCTTGACGACCTGAACGACCACGTAATTGGTTATCAATACGACGAGATTCATGACGTTCAGAACCAATAATATGTAAACCACCAGAATTCAGCACCAGTTGGTTATTTTGTTCCCATTCTGCTTTTAAACGTGCTTCATCTTCAGGAGTTGGATTTTCAATTTTCGCCAGTTTCGCTTTCCAGTTACCACCGAGCAAGATATCCGTACCACGCCCTGCCATGTTGGTCGCAATAGTCACGGCACGTGGAGAGCCGGCTTGTGCAATAATATCCGCTTCACGCTCATGCTGTTTGGCATTCAGTACTTCGTGTGCGATACCCGCTTCTTTCAGTTTATCCGATAAGATTTCAGAAGCTTCAATTGTTGCCGTACCAATCAAAATCGGTGCAACACCAGCTTCATGAATTTTCTTAATTTCTTCAATAATCGCATTGTATTTACCATTACGATTCAAATAAATTAAGTCATTCAGATCTTTACGAATCATTGGACGATGGGTTGGAATCAACACCACATCTAAGCCATAAATTTCTTTCATTTCAGCAGCTTCAGTATCTGCTGTACCTGTCATACCTGAAAGTTTACGGTATAAACGGAAATAGTTTTGGAATGTGGTCGTTGCAAGCGTTTGGTTTTCAGGTTGAATTTCTAAACCTTCTTTCGCTTCTACCGCTTGATGTAAACCTTCAGACCAACGACGACCAGGCATCGTACGACCTGTATTTTCGTCGACAATAATCACTTCACCGTCATGGACAATATAATGCACGTTACGTTGATACAAGTAATGTGCGCGAATAGAAGCTGTCACATGATGAACAAGATTTAAGTTGGCTGCAGAATATAGACTCTCACCTTCTGCCAATAATCCCATCGCAATAAGTTCACTTTCAATGGCTTCAAAACCAGCTTCTGTGATTTCGACTGAACGTTGCTTTTCATCGATCCAGAAGTGCCCACCATCTGCAACTTTTTCTTCTTTTTGAGCATGTAACTTTGGCGGAATCGCATTCATTGCCGCGTAAAGTTGTGAGGAATCTTCGCTTTGACCCGAAATAATAAGTGGAGTACGTGCTTCGTCAATTAAGATTGAGTCAACCTCATCGATAATCGCATAGGCAAGACCACGTTGTTTTTTCTCGGCTAACGAGAACACCATATTGTCACGAAGATAGTCGAAACCAAATTCGTTATTTGTACCGTAGGTAATGTCTGCTCGATAAGCTTCTGCTTTTTCGACAGGATTCTGCATGGAGTAGATCACCCCAACAGATAATCCCAAAAATTCATAAAGTGGACGGTTTAACTCAGCATCACGTTGCGCCAGATAATCATTGACAGTAATAACGTGAACACCTTGTTCACTAATTGCATTTAAATATACAGCCAAAGTACCCATTAGGGTTTTACCTTCACCTGTACGCATTTCTGCAATTTTACCTTCATGTAGGGTAATACCACCAATCAACTGTACGTCATAATGACGCATACCCATAATACGCTTACCAGCTTCACGACATACTGCGAAAGCTTCTGGTAACAAGCGATCAAGACTTTCGCCGTTTTTATAACGTTGTTTGAATTCTTCTGTTTTTGCAGATAAGTCTGCATCACTTAACACAGATATCGTCGGCTCGAGCGCATTGATCTTCTCGACAATTTTGCGCATACGCTTCAATTCGCGCTCGTTTTTAGTACCGAAGATTCCTCCGATCAGACTTGCCAACATATAGACTCTCTAAAACTTACTTATCAAAATGATTTTTCTCAAACGTTATTATGGTGCTAGAAATTTGAAGTACAAGGGTTTTAAACAAATGCAATCAAAAAATTTCTGGATTATTTTCCATGACGCATGAGCAACGGCGAGTTAATGTAGCAAATTTGATCAGAAATATATATCGTTCAAATTCAAATTTACGAACGTTTATTTGCCTTCAGACATTCAAATAAATCTGTTTTTTTCATAACCAAATAAAAAAACACTATTTTTAATTATAAAGAGTTTCCGCCATATTAATTTCAGCACATTAAGGTTTTGATAAGAATAGAGGTATATATGGCATTACGTTTAGGTGACACCGCTCCAGACTTTGAACAGCAATCAAGTGAAGGAGTAATTAATTTTTATGATTTTCTAGGAGATCATTGGGGAGTTTTATTTTCACACCCTGCCGACTATACTCCCGTATGTACGACGGAATTAGGTTTTACAGCAAAACTAAAAGACGAGTTTGAAAAACGTAATGTTAAAGCGATTGCTCTCTCTGTAGATGATGTTGAATCACATCATGGTTGGATTAAAGATATCAATGAAACTCAGTCTACCACGGTGAACTTCCCAATCATTGCTGATCAGGATCGTAAAGTTTCGACTTTATATGATTTCATCCATCCCAATGCCAACGAGACCCTAACGGTCCGATCTCTTGTGATCATTGATCCAAATAAAAAAGTACGCTTGATTATTACTTATCCAGCGTCAACTGGTCGCAATTTCCATGAAATTTTACGTGTTATAGATTCATTACAGTTAACAGATAACTATAAAGTGGCAACCCCTGCAAACTGGCAACATGGTGAAGATGTTGTGATTGTTCCGTCTATTAAAGACGAAAATGAAATTCAACAACGCTTCCCTAAAGGGTACAAGGCAGTGACACCTTATCTACGTTTAACACCTCAACCTGATCTTGATTAATTTTGACGAACCATCAAGTTTCAGCGTTCAGCCTATCCTCAGATAGGCTTTTTTTGATTATGGCTTATAATCTTTAACATATTGATTTAAAAAGGATTCAAATTATAGTTTGAATCCTTTTTTCTAAAACAAAGCAAGAAACTATTGACGCTTATCCAGTGGAACCCAATCAATCACCCATGCTGATTTCATATTTAAACTTGCATCACTGTTAATTTTCTTACGTAACGCATCTGCCGAATCACGATCTTTAGATGGACCAACCATAATTCGAATACCTTTCGACGTTGGACTCTTCGTTACCTTATATCCTTTGGCACGAAGCTTAGCCGCAAGCGCATCTGCATTCGCCTCATTCGCAGCCAATGCCACTTGAACCATCCATTGACGATCTCCATTTTCCAGCAGATCACGAGCTTTTTCTGCCTCAGCTTTTTTCTTCGCTTCTTCAGCAGCTTTGCGTTTTTTCTCTTCTGCAGCTTTTTTATCAGCTTCAGCTTTCTTCTTCGCTTCTTCTGCTTTACGTTTTTCCTCAGCAGCTTTTTGCTCTGCTGCTTTCTTTTCAGCTGCACGTTTTTCTGCTTCGGCTTTACGCTTTTGTTCTTCTGAGAATTTCGCCTGTTGTTCTTTTTGCTCAGCTAAACGCTTCTGTTCAGCTATGCGTTTTTCTTCAGCCAAACGCTTTTTCTTTTCAGCTTCATCCTCAACCAATTCAGGAGGAATATTGTCTGAACTTTGCTGAGCAGCGTTTCGACGAGCGTTCATTGCAGCATATTCTTCAGCAGCGCGACGTGCGGCTTCAGCTTCGGCCTCTTGTTGCATTCTTAAATATTCAGCAGCACGCGCCTCTTGCTCTGCCACAGCTTTCTCACGAGCACGTCGTTGCTCTTCAAGTAAACGCTTTTCAGTTTCCACATCAACTGTGAGAGGTTGAAGTTGTACTGCTTCAGGTTCATTCTTTTTTTGTTGAACAGCTTCAACCGGTTGTTCAACATTATTTTGGTGGATCTCTTCTTTGCCTTTTAGAAGTAATGCTGCCAATAAAACACCACCACCCAATAAAACAACACCACCCATCCAGCGTTGTTTGTTATTCATTGACATTCTCTAAATACTCCCAGACCGCCTCTAAGGTATGAAACGAACCACACACCAAAATCAGCTGATTATTTTTTGTTTCTTCAAGTGCTGATTTAAATGCGACCTGTACATTTGAATACTGTTGTACTGTCTCACCTTGAAGCGCTGACTCTAATTGTTGTAATGGTGCTGCACGAGGCACATCCATCGGCGCAATTTTCCACATAAATACCGTGTTTTTCAATAAATTAACGACTGAATCTATATCTTTATCCGCTAACATCGAAAACACAGCGATAACTTCTGTGTACTGTTTATTGTATTCTAAATAATTTCGCAATTGCTTTAACAAAAATTCTACACCATGCGGATTATGTCCCGCATCGAAAATCACTGTTTTTCCTGCGATTTCCCTTATTTCAAATCGACCTGGTAAATGTGCTTGAATAATGCCCTGCTCTAGTGCAGTTTGAGAAATTTTCAATCCACTGACCAATAATGCAGCCACGGCAGTAGAAACATTATCTAGGGCCAACTGACCACATGGTAATTTTAAGGTCAGTGCTGAACTTGAAAATGTCCAAGTTTTACCATCACCATTTGCTTGATAAAAATAATCCTGATTTAGACATGACAGCGTCGCATTACATGCAATGACTTTATCCTGAATTGATGTTGGAAGTATTTGTTGCCCACCAAAAATGACTGGAATATCTCGACGAATAATACCCGCTTTCTCAAAAGCAATTTTTTCAATGGTGTCACCCAGCCAATCTGTGTGATCCAATCCAATATTGGTAATGACCGCAACATTTGGATTAACGACATTCACAACATCCAAACGTCCCCCTAGTCCAACTTCCAATACCCAAACATCACATTTCTGTTGTTTGAAGATGACAAAAGCTGCAAGGGTTGTTGCTTCAAAAAAAGATAAACTTAAATCACATTCACGTCGTGCTTGATCAACTTGAACAAATGCTTCGATCAGAAGCTCATCTGAAACTTCCTGACCTGCGAGTTTTACACGCTCATTGAAACGATAGATATGCGGAGATTGATACAAACCGACTTGATATCCTTGAGCATTCAGAATTGAAGCTAAGGTTGTAGTTGTTGAACCCTTACCATTCGTACCAGCGACGGTAATGACTTTCGCTTGCGGGTGTGTAACGCCCAATTTTTCAGCCACAGGAATGACGCGTTCAAGCCCTAAATCAATTCCTGTAACGTGAACATGGCTCCAATAATCGAGCCATGTTTGTAAATTATCTGTACTGAGTGGAGCAGTGAGGTTCAAGGCAAATTCATCAATTTCGCTACGATACGATAAACTGTATCACGTAATGCGTGACGATGAACAATTTGATCGACTACACCATGATCAAGCAAGAATTCAGCACGTTGAAACGGCTCTTCTAGCTTTTCGCGTACAGTCTGTTCAATGACACGTTTACCAGCAAAACCAATCATTGCTTTAGGCTCAGCAATATGCACATCACCCAACATGGCTAAAGATGCGGTCACACCACCATATACTGGATGAGTTAGTACAACAATGTACGGAATACGAGCATCTTTCATTTTTTGAATCGCAGCTGATGTACGTGCCATTTGCATTAAAGAAAGCATTCCTTCTTGCATACGAGCACCACCAGAGGCAGCAAAACAAATCATTGGCTGTTTGGTTTCAATCGCACGCTCTGCTGCTTGTACAAATCGATCACCAACTACCGTACCCATTGAACCGCCCATGAAATCAAATTCAAATGCACAAGCGATTAATGATAAACCTTTGATTTGCCCTTCCATCACCACGAGTGCTTCAGTTTCGCCAGTTTTCTCTTGTGCTTCTTTCATACGCACAGGATAAGCTTTGCTATCGACAAACTTGAGTGGGTCTTTTGCAACAAACTCTTGACCTAATTCTTTTGCGGTTTGATCAAAGAACCAATTTAAGCGGTCACGTGCTTTCATTTTTAAATGCTCATCACATTGAGGACAAACATAAGCATTGAAAGACATCGCCGTACGAGTCACCAGAGCATGACATTCTGGACATTCAATCGTAGGCTCAGTAAACGTCGCTTTTAACGATTGCTGTTGATCAGGGATTTGAATACCTGGTACTGAACGATCTGTCCAAGGTGTTGCAGGTGCTAAAGTTTTCCCTGATTTAACTTCTTGATTCATACTAACTCATCGAGCGCTGCTCGAAGCTCCTTGACTTTATTGACCGCCTGTTCAACTGCTTGATCAGGAGTTGTCTGTGCAAATGGTTTAACAAAAGCACTACCAACAATGACCGCATCCGCTGCGCTTCCGATTGCTTTTGCAGAGGCTGCATCACTAATACCAAAACCTACACCAACAGGTACATCCGTCATCGACTTAATTTTTTCGATGCGTTGAGCAGCTTCATTCACATCTAAAGTCGCTGCACCTGTTACACCCTTCAAAGACACGTAATAAATAAAACCACTCGCTTGATTAGCGACATGTTGAATACGTTGATCTGTAGATGTTGGCGCCAACAAGAAGATCTGATCCATATCAAACTTTTTCAAGACAACATCGAGCGCTTGTGCTTCTTCAGGTGGTAAGTCCACCAACAGAATACCGTCCACACCACAGTCATGAGCAGTTGATACAAATTTTTCATATCCAATGACTTCTACAGGATTCAAATAACCCATCAACACCACTGGTGTATCTGTGTCCTTTTCACGGAATTGCTTGACCATTTCCAATGCATCCAATGTATTTGTACCGGCTGCCAATGCACGCTCAGCCGCAAGTGCAATCACTGGACCATCGGCCATTGGATCTGAAAATGGTAAGCCAAGTTCAATTACATCCACACCTGCTTCCACCATTTGATGTAACAAAGGAACCGTTACGTGTGGATGAGGGTCACCTGCCATGACATAAGAAACTAGAGCCTTACGCTGTTGAGATTTAAGCTGTGCAAATCGTGTGGCTAAACGTGACATAGGGATGTACTTTCCTTGAATTGTATAGAATTGAGGAGTTGGTTTTGTAAAATACAAGACGGCCCATTGTAACGCTATTTTTTACTCATTGAACAGAGTGTGATGAAAAGCACCAAACACTCTTTTCAGTTAAGTATTCCAAGTGCATATTTATCAATGTTTTGATTTTTTTAACAATGATCAAAAAGCTCGATTTTTTCTGTTTTTTCTAAATCATGAATATTTATATGAACTTATGTTTATTGATTAAAAATGTTTAAAAACAAATAGCTTAGCACTTACATTTTAACTTTTCTGAATTAGCCAAAGCTGTTCTATACTATACATGCTTACTCTTTTATTTCTTATGTTATGACCACAATCTCCCCAGGCAAAGCTTCTCCGCGAGCGCTTGCCCTTCTACCGCTTATTGTGTTTTTAGCCATTTTTTTGGGCAGCGGTATTTATCACACTCTGATTGGCACTGAGTTTGCCTTCTACCAAATTAAAGCACCCATTGCTGCTATCCCTGCCCTCATTCTTGCGGTATTACTTTATCGTGGCAAATTAAACACAGGTATAGATGAGTTTCTCCGTGGGGCAAGCCATCCTAATCTTATTTTAATGTTTATGGTCTTTATGCTGGCAGGTGCTTTTGCCAGTATTAGTAGCGCCATTGGTAGTGTTGATGCAACAGTACAATTAGGTTTATCTCTCATTCCTTCGGATTTTGTCCTGCCAATGCTCTTTGTTATTTCAGCATTTATTGCTACCGCGATGGGAACCTCGATGGGTACTATCGCTGCTTGTGCGCCGATCGCATTTGGCTTCACTCAAGTCACCGATATAAATCCTGTTGTTGCGATTGGTGCTGTGGTTGGAGGAGCCATGTTTGGTGATAACTTGTCTATGATTTCAGATACCACTATCGCTGCAACTCGTAGCCAACGTGTAGAACTAAAGGATAAATTTAAAGTCAATGTATGGATTGCAGTACCAGCAGCGCTTTTCACGATTTTGATTTATTTTGTGATGAGTCGTGATACGCAACAAATTTCTTTCAATGACTATAATTTTTGGCTGATTTTGCCTTATTTAGCCGTATTTGCTTTGGCTTTTAGCCGATTACATGTGTTGGCTGTACTTATGCTGGGCATTGTTATGTCTGGACTCGTCGGTCTGATTCAAGCCCCTGACTTTAACCTACTTAAATTAAATAATGCGATTTACGATGGCTTTTTGGGCATGTTTGAAGTCGCATTGCTTTCAATGTTACTCGGTGGTATTTCTGCCCTTATGCGAAAAGAAGGTGGCTTAGAGTGGCTAATACAACGCATTTATCAACTTACGCGTTTATTCAAAGTGGGGACGCAAAGAGCTGGTGAAATCGGAATTTGCCTTCTGGTGATCTTGTCTAATTTCTTTGTGGCGAATAATACGGTTGCCATTATTCTATCTGGCGATATGGCACGTGAAATTGCTAAAGAATATGGTGTTGACCCAAAACGCTCGGCTGCTTTGTTGGATATTTTTTCTTGTGTTGTTCAAGGCTTAATTCCGTTTGGCGCACAATTATTATTGGCGTGTTCAATTGCAAAATTATCGCCAATGGAAATGATCCAAAACGTTTATTACTGCTGGATCTTAGCGGTGATTGCTATACTCTCCATTGCTTTTAGATATCCCAAAATACAGATGAATCAATTTTAGACTGGCATAAAAATGAAGTCTTTAAAGGTAAGCTACATGCTTACCTTTTTTATTTCCATAATCTAACTTAGATTATGGTGTTGAGTTGGTCGTTGTTTAAGTTGTTTTTTAAACTGCAACAGCGTTATTCCATTATACATTTTAAATGCTCTAGCAAGCGCAGACTGATCTGAGTAACCGAGTTGCACTGCGATATCCGTTAACTCTAGCCCCTGATTTAATAGGCGCTCACATTGTGACATCCGCTCTTGCTCAAGTATGCGTTTAAATGATGTTCCGCGATCTTTTAATTGTCGTTGCAAAGTCCTCACCGACAAACATAATTCTGTCGCAATATCTTCAATCTTTGGCGCTTCGTGACGAATACGCAAATACTCAGCAATAATTAAGTGGAGTTGCCGATCAAGACTCGATTGCACGGGTTTTGATGCAATCGCCTCTTCCGCTTGTTGAACCAACAATTGCATAAGTGAAGGATCTGCTTGTTGGGGTTTTAGCTGCAACCCCTGCGTGCGAATTTGAAACTGATATTCAACATGGCTGAACTCTACCTGACAACCATAGAACTTTTGATATTCATACAATGGTGCGATAGCTTCATGCGCCATGATCACTTTATACAGTGGAAAGGTATCATGCACTAATATTTGCTTTGCCAATGAAACCATCATGGCATTCGTCAGCTCATTGATAAAATTATAGTCATCACAAATAAACGGCCAGCTTAAAATCAGTATTTCACCGTTCTGGTGAATCTGCATGGGTGTAATCTCTTCACCATCAATCACCAAGCGGCTAAATCTTAAAATATAGTTCAGTGCTTCCGCCACCGTCTCACTTCGTGTCGCCATATATCCAAGCACACCAAAATGCTCAGGTTTCACATATTGAGCCATTTCAAAAATATAATTGGCGCGATTCAAATAAACCTGCGTGAGAGAGTTAAGTTTTAAGAAAAAAGAATAAGATGATTGCATGGCAATCGGTGCTACCAAAATCTTATTCAGCGTATCAACATCCTGATTTAATGCAGTCTTTATCTCTTTATCGAGCTGTTTCACTTGAATAAATGTTTGCCATAAATGGAAATATCCATTGGGTATTTGAATATCTTTCACGATGCACTATTCCTTTAGGCAAAATTGACTTTATTCATTTTCATTTGTCGTAAAATGTATAAAAAATGGCAAGTACTGTCAAAACAATCAGACCAATGCCATACATACTTAAACGATCTAAAGCGGATGAATGAAAATAAGATGAACGCATTGGTAAAATATCAGGTTGATCCTGTCGTACGCACGAATCTCAATTTCAAGCTCTCAGAAATTCCTCGTTTTTGGTTTGGTGGAGATCCATTCAAAACCCGTATGTTTGATGCATTGAGTCTAACTTTCCCAGACGGAGAGCGCTACTTCATTGAATCAGTTCGATTATTTAGAGATAAAATCAAAGACCCTGAATTACAAAAACGTGTCGCAGATTTTATTCGACAAGAAGCACAGCATGGAATTGCGCATGACAAGATGAATCAGGTCATGAAAGATCAAGGTATGCCTGTCGATCAATTTATTAAGGTTCTTAACAAAATTTTTAAATTCGAACTGACACGTCGTTCACCTCAATATAATATTGCCATGACTGCTGCAGCCGAACACTTAACTGCATTAATGGCTGATACTTTTTATAGTCAAAAAGCAACCCTTGAAGATGCTCACCCCTATGTGCGCGCGCTTTTAGCATGGCATGCTATCGAAGAGATGGAGCATCGTGATGTGGCTTTTGATGTCATGAAACAAGTCGGTGATGTTCCAGAACTTACTCGACAATTTGCTTTGGCCTTTACAACTTTCATGATGCTTGGATTTACAACTTATCGTGCCAATATCATGTTGAAGTATGACGGATTTAGTCGTTTAGACCGTTTCAAAATGACCGTCAAAGGACTTCCATGGTTTATCGGTCGAAATGGCATGTTAACGAGAATGAAAGGTCCATACCTAGATTGGTTTAAAAAAGACTTCCATCCAAGCCAACATCCTGTGATTGCCCAATATGATGTCTGGGTAAAAACATTAGCCGAGACCAATGATCCAATTCAAGCTGGTGAAGCATTCTGGCAAGCAGCTCGATAATATTCCTATTGCCGGCTGGATCATTTTTATTCGGATGATTTAGCCGACATTACTTACAGTTTTAATCTCCTTCTCTCTCTTCTTTTGTCCTGTAGAGATAATGACCTCAATGTGATTTTTTTACATACTTGTTCTTTCTGCATAAGTGATAAAAATAAAATGAATGCAATTACCACATACCATCCAGTGATTCGTAAGCACCTTGATTTCCGACTCAACGAAGTACCACGATTTTGGTTTAACAACGATCCTTTTAAAACACGTGTATTTGATGCTTTGAGTTTGACATTTCCAGATGGAGAACGATATTTCATACAGTGTGTCCGACTATTTCAACCGCATATTAAAGATCCTGTCTTAGCCAAACGTGTGAAAGACTTTATTCAACAAGAAGCGCAACACGGTATTGCCCATGACAAAATGAATAAAATTTTAATTGAGCAAGGTATGCCGATTGAAAAATATATTCATCAAGTCAATCAACGTTTCAAACATGCGTTAAAAAGGTATCCTGATCGTTTTAATATTGCGATCACTGCTTCATGCGAACACTTAACCGCTTTAATGGCAACGACATTTTTCAGTCATAAAAGTACGATGGCCCATGCACATCCTTTTGTCCGGGGTTTATTTGCATGGCATAGTATTGAAGAAATGGAACATCGCGATGTTGCTTATGATGTTATGATCGAGGTAGCGCAGACTTCAAACCTTACACGTTATACCGCCTTGGTTTTAGTTACGCTTATGATGTTTGGATTTACCATGCAAAGAACACATGGACTTCTCAAACAAGATGGTTTTACTCGAATTGAAAGGTTAAAAATGTTTGCTCAAGGCTTGAAATGGTTGCTTGGAAAAGATGGCATTTTAACGGCAAAAAAACGAGAATATTTAGACTGGTTTAAAGCTGATTTTCACCCAAATCAACACCCTATTATTCATCAATACCAAGTTTGGGTTGATACGCTCGCTGAAACTCAAGATCCAATTCAAGCAGGTGAAGCTTTTTGGCAAGCTGCGATATAAAAAAGAATGTAAAAAAGTCCGATCAATCGGACTTTTTTGTTGTTATGACGCCATTACCATTTAGCGTAATGTTGCTCTAATAGTCCATACTCTTGATTAAGCTCAATATGCTGACCATCATCTGAAATAATAAAACCCGTAATTTTAGATTGCCACTGACTGAACTGGCTGCCTACCATTCTAAGATTAAGATTTTCATAACGGCGCCAGCCTGTTTCAATGGTCAATTGTAATTTATCATCCATAGATCGTATGGTCCACATCTGATCATTTTGCATTTCAAAAAGAACATCCGTCAACGCATAAAGGCGTCCATTAATCCACAAACAGTTTTCATTGCCAAAGCTTTCATTCACGCCAGAGGCAAGATTCAAACCCACACGGTTTCCTTGCGCATCCCAAAAATTAGAAGATAGCCAAAACCAAGCCGTTTCAGGTCTTAGAAAACCGCAAGTATCATCAAGCGAAGCAAAAGTTCGTGAGTTAAATTCAATTTTTTCTTTTTGTTTATTAATGAAATACCCTTCAACGGCCAATGTAGTTAGTTTCTGAGTATAGGTCCAACCATTTATACCAGTAGGACTGCACATCGACAAAGGATCTGTTCCAGCACAAAAGATTCGTGCAGACAGTTTTTCTTCACCATGTTTGATCACTTTGATATAACGAACACCATTGGCATGTTGGATATCGAGTTGGATTTTTCCATGTTGAAAATGGCTATGATTAAATAGTGGCTGTTCATCTAGAACCGTACTGTGTGCCAATACATTAATCGCATTCCACTCGACGACTTGTCCGGTGTTATGGTCATAAATATAGATGAAACCATGTCCCGCCCAAGCGATATCGACGATAGCCATCCCAATGCTGTAATGCTCATGTTGGATACTACAAAACTTAAATTTCTTATATTTAAGTTTTTTTCTCCATCCTTTGAGCACTTTGCCATATGGCGTTTTATAAATATATTTTGAGACAGAAATTGCACTTGGCAATTCTGTAAAACGCCCATAGCGCGGTTGACCATTTACTTGAATTAAATCCATTGGGACTCAGCCTAATTTCATTCCATGACAATTATAGACTTTAGTCTAAAGTATTTCATTTACTGTATGAAAACATAGATTAAAGAACCGATACAGATCGGTTCTTTTTTTTCATATATTCTATACTTTGACTACCAGTTCCCTTCACCCAGGGTTTGGCCGATATAATGATACTGTGCCTTGGATCTTGAAAATTTAATTGGGCAAGCCAACTGTTTTTCTACCTCATTTGCATCTTTCCTTAGAGGTACATCTACTGTCCAAGCACGTTGTTGAGCCAAATCTGACGTCAGAGCTTCGTCTAGATTTAACACAGGTTCTACACATACGTCTAATTCAGAAAATGTTTTACGCCATACATCAAAACTTTTTTTCCTGATTTTATCAGCGATCGCAGCCTTGACTGCTTTTCGATCTTCAACATCAAATGAGGTTCCTTTTTCCAATAATATAGGCAGTTCTAATGTAGTTGCCAGACCTGTCATAAATTGGGGCTCTAGACTCCCAATTGAGATATAGCGCCCGTCTTGCGTTTGATAATAGTCATAAAATGTTCCCCCATTCAGATGTTCATTTTCAGGGTGTTGATTCTGTCCACCTGCAAGTACAGCTGCCGCAGCCATATTGTTTAAGGTCACCGCACAATCCGTCATAGAGATATCAATATATTGACCTAAACCACTCCGTTGCCTTTCAATCACGGCTGTTAAAATGCCGATCACTGCGTGTAAAGAACCGCCTGCGACATCTGCAATTTGAATCCCCATTGGTGGTGGTCCATTTTCCTGTCGACCTGAATGTCCAGCAATCCCTGAAAGTGAAACATAATTAATGTCATGTCCCGCTTTATCTTTATAAGAACCTGTTTGCCCATATCCTGTTATTGAACAATAAATCAGACGTGGGTTTATTTCAGATAAAGTTTGATAGTCGAGTCCTAAACGTCGCATCACTTCAGGACGGAACTGCTCAATGACGATATCGTATTCTGAAATTTTTGATTTAATGAGTTCAATACTCTGACTATCTTTTAAATCTAGGGCAATCGACTGCTTGTTACGATTCAAATAACTGTGCGCCGTGGCTTGACCATTTGCATAAGGTGGCAACATTCTGACAAGGTCTGGTCGATTTGGTGACTCTATATGGACCACCTCTGCCCCTAGATCTGCTAAGTACAAGGTCGCAAAGGGTCCGGGTAATAATGTGGAAAAATCTAAAACTTTCAATCCCTTTAATGCAGCTGTCATTGTTATTTTCACCAAGAATATGTTGATTTTTCACCCATAATAGAAATATAAAACAAGATTAACAATGTCATGTTCAGCCATTTACCTTGATCATTTCGGCAATTTATGATGTAAAAGAGCAATTACTCTAGTGATAATTGCCAATTAAATTATTTTTTGCGTCATTTAGGTCAAGTAGCAGTGAACATCAAAGAGACTGAAGGATTTAACATGAGTCGCGATACGATAAGTATCCATTTTGTGAATGCAGCCCTGACTGGGGTAAAACGTCTAGGGATGGATGTTGACACTTTACTTTCACATGTCGGCATTGAAGCTGAACTACTCCGCCAACCTAAAGCACGTATTTCTCCTGAGCAGTACACACGCTTTGTTAAAATGCTGTGGATGGTCACCCAAGATGAACACGTTGGTTTTGATATCCAGCCACGTCGCTTAGGGACCTTTGCGATCATGTGTCAATTGATCATACATGCCAAAACTTTAGGTGATGCGCTTGAGTTATCATCACAGTTCTACAAGTTATTTGGTGATGAGTGGTCTGTGACTTTAGAGCGCGATAAGCATGAAGCACGCTTAGTTCCACTCATTCCAAAAACAATGGATCCTGACCATTTCATTACTGAAAGTATGCTCATGATCTGGCATGGTTTGGCATCGTGGCTCATTGAGCGTCGTATCCCGTTAGAGCGTGTACATTTTTCATATCCACGCCCACAACATGCAGATGAATATGATGCGTTATTTTTTGCGCCAGTAATCCAATTTGATTCAGCTCGTACTGAAATCACATTTGCTGCAGACTACTTAGATCTTCCAATTCGCCAAGATGAAAACACCTTGGAAGAGTTTCTAAAAGGTGCTCCAGCGAAACTGTTGGTGAAATTCAAAAATACCAATTCGCTCACATCACGTATTCGTGAAGTATTGAAGAGCCAAATTGGTGAAGAAATGCCAACATTAAATGATGTTGCAGCCATGCTTTATTTATCACCACAGACGCTTCGCCGTCGCTTAGCTGCTGAAGGTAAGAGCTATCAAGGTGTAAAAGATGCCTTACGTCGAGACGCTGCAATTCACTTACTGTTAAACCCATCTTTAACTTTAGAAGATGTGGCACAACAAGTCGGCTTTAGTGAAACCAGTACCTTCCACCGAGCATTTAAAAAGTGGACAGGGGTAACACCAGGACTGTATCGTCAATTACATGGTTATCATTAATTTATTCAAACATAAAAAAGTCTGACATTGTTCAGGCTTTTTTTTACATATGGATTTAAGTGCTTATTTAACAAAAATATTCAAGTTGAAATTAAAATATTCGTAATATTTAAAGGAATAATAAGATGACACTTACTGCAATCTTAATCTCAATTTTGATTGGAATAGCAATTTATTTTTACAGTGTAAAATCGCACAGCTCTCGACCTCAAGCTGATATACAGTACACTTATAATATTGTCGGAGAAAATGCATATCAAAAAAATTTACCTAAAATAGCTGGTCAAAAAAAAGCTGTATCTAAATTTCATGAATGTACTGCTCATGTTCTGTCAGAACCATTTAACCAATACGATCCAAATGCAATCAAAGTTGAAATCAACGGATTAACAGTTGGCTATTTAAGTAAATTAGAAGCTGAAAAGCTGAAAGGGCAGATTATCAATAAAAAAGTGCCCGCTGTAATTAACGGTGGTTGGTATGTTGATAAAGATGATGAAGGTTCTTATGGTGTAAAGCTTGCCATATCAAGCGCCAAAGATTTGATATAGCAAAATTATAATCAAAGCATTCGCAATACAAATTTTTTTTAATTCGTCAAAAACTTTCATTTCACAATTTAAAACACTTAATTTTTCAGTGACCAAAAATATCAAACGACTCATCCGTTCTCGTCATTGCACAATCACATAGATCATCTACACTCAAAACACCATAACAATTTCAACCTATAAAAAAGGAACTATTATGAGCGAGGCTTACATCATTGATGCCATTCGCACACCACGCGGAAAAGGAAAAAAAGATGGTTCTTTACATGAAGTAAAACCAATCACATTACTCACAACGCTGTTAAATGAACTTCAAACTCGCCATCAACTCGATACTTCTAAAGTCGATGACATCGTGCTGGGTTGTGTAACTCCAATTGGTGATCAAGGCGGTGATATCGCTAAAACTGCTGCAATTGCTGCAGGCTGGAATGATGATGTAGCAGGCGTTCAAATCAACCGTTTTTGTGCTTCAGGACTAGAAGCTGTCAATCTTGCTGCACAGAAAGTTCGTTCAGGCTGGGAAGATGTTGTCGTTGCAGGTGGTGTAGAGTCAATGTCGCGTATTCCAATGGGCTCCGATGGCGGGCCATGGGCACTCGATCCAGAAACAAACCTGAAATCTACCTTTGTTCCACAAGGGATTGGTGCTGATTTAATCGCAACTTTAGATGGATACTCTCGTGCTGATGTAGATGCTTTTGCTGCAGATTCCCAAAAGAAAGCAGCAGCGGCTCAAGCGAATGGTTACTTCAATAAATCAGTTGTACCAGTAAAAGATAAAGCTGGCGTTGTCGTTTTAGATAAAGACGAGTTCATCAAACCAACGACTACCGTTGAAGGCTTAGCCAAATTAAATCCAAGCTTTGAAATGATGGGTGGTATGGGATTTGATGCAGTCGCATTACAAAAATATCCAGAAGCTCAGAAGATTAATCACGTTCACCATGCAGGAAACTCTTCAGGCATTGTAGACGGCGCTGCTGTTGTTCTACTTGCATCTGAAAAAGCGGTTCAAGAACAAGGCTTAAAACCACGTGCCAAAGTATTAGCAACTGCGCTTGTCGGAACTGATCCAACAATCATGTTAACTGGTCCAGCACCTGCGGCACGCAAAGCTTTGGAAAAAGCTGGCTTAACCATTGATGATATCGATTTATTTGAAGTGAACGAGGCGTTTGCGGCTGTAGTAATGCGCTTTATTAATGAACTCAATGTCGATCCTGCAAAAGTCAATGTAAATGGTGGTGCAATTGCAATGGGTCATCCACTCGGTGCGACAGGTGCCATGATTTTAGGTACGTTGCTCGATGAACTTGAGCGTCAAGGTAAAAAACGTGGCTTGGCTACACTGTGTGTAGGTGGTGGTATGGGTATCGCAACGATCATTGAATTGGTATAAGGAGAAGAATAATGAGTGCAATTCAATTTGAAAAAAATGCTGATGGCATTGTTATTCTCACCTTAGACTCACCTAATCAGTCTGCCAATACCATGAATGCAGATTTCCGAGTTGCTTTGGAAGAGACGGTAACAAAACTGAAAGCCGAATCTGGCATTACAGGTATCATTTTTAAATCTGCAAAGAAAACCTTTTTTGCAGGCGGTGATTTAGATGAGTTGATTCAAGCTCAACCAGAACACGCCACTGAATTCTTTGGCATGATTCAAAAAATGAAAGCGGAATTCCGCTATATTGAAACCTTGGGTGTACCTGTTGTTGCTGCATTAAATGGAACAGCTCTCGGTGGTGGTTGGGAAATCGCACTAGGCTGTCATGCTCGTATTGCATTAAATGATCCTAAAGCTAAATTTGGTCTACCTGAAGTTACCTTAGGATTGTTACCAGGTGGCGGTGGTATCGTGCGTATGGTACGACTGCTCGGCTTGCAGAATGCTTTTCCTTTCCTGATGGAAGGCAAACAATTTGGTGTAGAAAAAGCAAAATCTCTAGGCTTAATTCAAGATACGGCTGATTCTGAACAAGAGCTCATGGATAAAGCGATTGCTTGGGTTAAAGCAAATCCAAAATCTCAACAACCATTCGATGTTAAAGGATACAAAATTCCAGGTGGTACGCCATCATCACCTCAAGTGGCTCAAGTCCTTGCGATTGCACCAGCAATGTTGCGTGACAAAACAAAAGGTTGCTATCCAGCCCCTGAAGCCATTATGGCTGCTGCCGTTGAAGGTGCTCAGGTAGATGTTGATACTGCATTAACTATTGAATCTCGCTATTTTACGTATCTGGCAACTGGTCAAGTTGCGAAAAACATGATTGGTACTTTCTGGCATGGACTGAATGCGATCAAATCAGGTGAAAGCCGCCCTAAAGAGCCTGTAAAATGGCAAGCGACTAAAGTAGGTGTTTTAGGCGCTGGAATGATGGGTGCTGGCATTGCCTACTCGACAGCGGTTAAGGGGATTCAAGTCGTCCTTAAAGATGTATCGATTGAAAATGCGGAAAAAGGTAAGGCATATAGTCAAAAACTGTTAGATAAACGTGTTTCACAAGGTCGAATGACTGCTGAAAAGCGCGAACAAATTTTATCTCTCATTACCCCTACAGCGAATGCATCCGATTTACAAGGCTGTGATTTAATCATTGAAGCTGTATTCGAAAATCAAGAACTCAAAGCCAAAGTAACTCAAGAAGCTGAGCAATATTTGGTTGACGGCGGTGTGATGGCTTCTAATACGTCAACCTTACCAATCACAGGTCTTGCAACAGCAAGTAAAGATGCGAAAAACTTTATTGGACTGCATTTCTTTAGCCCTGTTGATAAAATGCAGTTGGTTGAAATTATTAAAGGTAAAGAGACTTCAGCTGAGACACTAGCTAAAGCCTATGATTATGTTCAACAAATTGGAAAAACACCTATCGTTGTTAATGATAGTCGTGGTTTCTTCACCAGCCGCGTATTTGGTACTTTTGTCAACGAAGGTTTGCGTTTACTGGCTGAGGGAGTACATCCAGCCAAAATTGAAATGGCTGCTTTAAAAGCAGGTATGCCAGTCGGTCCATTAGCAATCCAAGATGAAGTCGCATTAACCTTGTCTGAGCATGTGACCAACGAAACGCGTAAAGCGCTTCAGGCTGAAGGCAAAGATTTACCACACTCCCCTGCTGAAGATGTTTTAAAGCAAATGATCCATGAATTTGGGCGTAAAGGGAAAGCTGCTGGTACTGGTTTTTATGAATATCCAGAAAGTGGTAAAAAATACCTTTGGGATGGTTTAAACCATTGGACGAAAGAAACAGATATTTCTGAACAAGAAATGATTGATCGCTTCCTATTTGTTCAATCCTTGGATACGCTGCGCTGTTTGGAGGAGGGAGTTTTAGAGTCTGTCATTGATGGAAATATCGGTTCTATTTTTGGCATAGGATTCGCCCCTTGGACTGGCGGCGCTTTACAGTTCCTTAATCAATATGGACTCGCACAAGCGCTTGAGCGCGCGAATCAGCTTGAAGCGAAGTATGGTGAGCGTTTTAAAGCACCTCAACTCCTCAAGGACAAAGTTCAGTCTGGTCAATCAATCTGATTGATATAAATTAAAAACCTCTCTTCGGAGAGGTTTTTTTCGGTCTTGTCGATAAATATGTGTTATAAAGTAACATATTCTCAGATTCATTTTACCCAACTTGGTATAGCATTATGACTGATCATTCTTCACCAGAAAAATCTCCTTGGGGTTGGAAAGCGCTAATTATCGCGATCATTTTAAGTATTATATTTATGGTGATTTTCTATATAGCCATTGAAAATGAACCTGACTATATGCCAAGTAAACAACGAACAGAAACCAGTGAACATCATGCATTCAAAGCATCACCTGTGATGTCTGAAGAAGCAGCAGAAAAAATAGAAGCCAACAAAGCTGCTCAAGCTAGTGCAACTGAACACAATATGACTGAAGATGAACACGCAGCAATGGGCGAACACAGTCATACACATGATGGTGAATCAGGTTCACATAGTCATTGATATTTGTGATGAAAAAACGGAGCATTGGCTCCGTTTTTTTATTCAAGCTGCATCGTCATATAAACATGAGGAATACCACAATCTAAGTATTCCTTACCTTGGGGCTCAAACCCTAAACGTTGATAAAATGGTAATGCATGAACTTGAGCAGAAAGATTCAAGGTTGGTCGCTTTTCCCTTTGAGCAAACTCAATTATAAATTTCATGAGCTCAAACCCAACACCTTTTCCTCGATAAGCCTTTATGACTGCTACCCTTCCAATACTATGGTTTTGAAGTAGTCGAGCCGTGGCGATTGCCTCACCTTCATGGAAAACAACGAAATGAATCGATGTATCATCTTCCATATCCCATTCGTCTTCAGGTGAAATTTGTTGTTCCAGAATAAATACTTGCTCTCGTATCTGCATCGCGTAGCACTTTAATTGCGACCATGAACCTACTTGAACATCGAAGACATTACTCATGTGTTAATTCCCAAAGGTGTGTTAGCACTTTTCACCAATATTTTGTTGCTCCCACTCTCCTTTTAGAAGCAACTCTAATGAGTGCTTTTGAATACCATACATATTTTTTAATGCAATTATTTGATCTAACACTTGCTGATCTGGTGCGTTCAAATCTTTGCGCTTGGTGGCTAAAATCATTTTATTTTTGCTGGTATGTTCCAAAGCCACAAATTCAAAAACTTTAGTCTCGTAACCATAGGCTTTTAACAATAGCGCTCGAATTGTATCTGTCAGCATTTCAGCTTGTTGCCCCTCATGAATACCAAACTGCAACATTGGTTTTAATACAGAGGGACTTTGCATTTGAGGTCTCAACTCTTTGTGGCAGCACGGCGCGCACATAATCATTTGCGCATTCAATCGAATACCGGTATGAATCGCAAAATCAGTTGCTACATCACAGGCATGCAACGCAATCATGACATCGAGTTTTTCAGGCGAGTAAGTTCGTACATCTCCTTGGAAAAAATCTAAATGCTTAAAATCTGATTTACGGGCAACATCTTGACAGAATTGAACCATTTTCTCGTTCAGTTCCACACCTGTAACATAAGGATTATAATCATTTTTTTGTAAGTAGTCATACAGTGCAAAGGTGAGATAACCTTTACCTGAGCCAAAATCGACAACGTTGAGCTGCTGATCAACTTGAATTTGGTTTAATGCGCCTGAGCAAATCTCAACAAATTTATTAATCTGTTTCCACTTACGCGCCATGCTTGGAATAATTTGTTCTTTTTGATCCGTAATACCCAACGGTTGAAGAAAATAACTTTCTTGCTCAACAAAACGGTGTTTTTGACGGTCGTGTGATTTTTCAATGATCTTGGAGACTGAAGCCTTTTTACTCTGAGTTAAGATCGATTTTTTCTTATTTTTCTTGAGCTGTAACTCGCTGTCCAATGTAAAAAGATTGGCTTGTTTGCATTCACTAACCAATTTACTCACCAACGGATCAGCTTCATCAATTGGAAAATTTTTGGTCACATCTTGAGTTTTAAAGCGATACAGAACATTCAGCATCCATTCATCTTGTAATCGAATCATGCGTAAAGTCATCTTTTCTAAAGCTTCTATCTCACCTTGATATTGGCTCAGAATCATACGATCAAAACGCTGAGAAGCTAATGCTTGATGAAATGCTTCAAGAAATTGTTGCTCTTGCGGGGTGGAAGATGCCGAAACGGTCATAAACAGTGCCAAAAAAAGAAATGCTATTAAATTTTAATGCGTCTTACGCGAAAAGCAAAATTCAATTACGATACAGATGTATAATTAAATGTGTAAGTGAACAATGAAAGCATCTCCTGCTTCGTATGATCCATTAGAAGAAAAAATTAATTTCATCAGTCATGCCATTGGTGCTGTCTTGGCCGTCATCGGTGCCATTTTATTGATTATAAAAGGTGCTGCTTATCCTTTGGTACAATGGATCGGGCTTTGGGTCTATGGACTTAGTTTAGTTCTACTCTTTACGGCATCTAGTCTTTATCATTTTGCGGAAACACCTGAGCGTCGGGGTTGGTTTAAAAAATTGGACCACACGGCTATTTATTATCTCATCGCAGGAACATACACTCCTTTTCTATCTATAGCTTTACCAACGCAAAAAGCTCACTATTTATTAATTGCACTTTGGGCAATTGCGGCGATTGGGACTTTATTCAAATTGGTGTTTATTCACCATTTTCAAAAAATATCGCTTTTTGCCTATCTCGCAATGGGATGGTTAGCATTACTTGTGATTGATGATATGCGCACATATTTATCTGATCAAAGTTTAACCTTACTTATAATTGGCGGCCTTGCTTACACCATAGGCGCATTGTTTTATGCTTTAAAAAAGGTAAGATACACTCACGCTATCTGGCATATTTTTGTATTGATAGGTGCAGGATCACATTTCCTGTCTATTTATCTTTACGTGCTATAACCACTTTAACTACATCGTCTAGCAACCCTAACACCGTAGAGCAAGTTGGTATTTCGTATTTTTTTAAGAAATTACGCCTTTTTTAAAAAGATTACGCTATTAAATCTAAGTTTTTTATTTTTAGTAAGTGTAAGGTCTCTCATGGCGTCTAATACAGCATCACAACAAGCTCAGCCCGCAAACTCTAAAACTCGGGTACTAACCGCAAGTCTCGTTGGTACAACCATCGAATTCTTCGATTTTTATATCTACGCTACAGCTGCAGTCATTATTTTCCCCTACTTGTTCTTCCCAACAAGTACAGATCCTATGACAGCAACGATTCAATCATTAGCAACTTTTGCAATCGCATTCATCGCACGTCCTATCGGCGCCGCACTATTCGGTCATTTGGGAGATCGAATCGGTCGTAAAGCAACCTTAGTGGCAGCCTTGCTAACCATGGGACTTTCTACCGTTGCGATTGGTTTACTTCCAACCTATGCGCAAATTGGCATTGTGGCACCCTTACTTTTAGCTTTGTGCCGATTAGGTCAGGGCTTAGGTTTAGGTGGCGAATGGTCAGGTGCAGTTCTACTCGCAACTGAAAATGCGCCAGAAGGCAAACGTGCTTGGTACGGTATGTTCCCTCAACTTGGTGCACCAATCGGCTTCATCCTTGCTACAGGCTCTTTTCTTACGCTTGGGGCATTCATGAGTGAAGAAGCTTTCATGTCCTGGGGATGGCGTATTCCATTTATTTCAAGTGCCTTATTGGTGATTGTAGGCTTGTGGATTCGCTTAAAATTGCATGAAACGCCAGCATTCCAAAACGTGCTTGATAAACAAAAAGAAGTTAATGTTCCTTTTGTACAAGTTTTTAAAAAGCATTCAAAAATGCTTGTACTCGGAACGATTGCAGCCATTTGTACTTTCGTAGTTTTTTACTTAACCACTGTATTTGCTTTGCAATGGGGTACAAAACAATTAGGTTACTCTCGTGAAGAGTTCCTACAACTTCAGTTGGTTGCAACGCTTTGTTTTGCAGCATTTATTCCCCTTTCTGCAATTTTTGCGGAAAAGTTCGGTCGTAAAACCACTTCGATCGCGGTGTGTGTAATTTCTGCTATTTTTGGTATTTTCTTTGCGGACATGTTGGAGTCAGGAAGCACACTGATTGTGTTCTTATTCTTATGTATTGGTCTTGCGATTATGGGCTTAACCTATGGTCCAATCGGTACGGTACTTTCAGAAATCTTCCCGACATCGGTGCGTTATACTGGTTCGGCGTTAACATTTAACCTTGCTGGTATTTTTGGTGCATCTTTCGCACCTTTGATTGCAACGAAATTGGCAACTGAATATGGTTTGTCTGCAGTAGGCTATTATTTGACGGCTGCATCAATCCTTTCGCTGATTGCTTTCCTCATGATTCGCGAAACGAAACATGATGATGTGAATAATCAAATTTGATGCTTTCAGCTAATAAAAAACCGGCTTAAGCCGGTTTTTTTATTAGCTGAGCTCAATGATATCAATCATCGGTGGTACTCTGAATCTGAATGGGACACCTACCATGCCAGTACCTACGGACACATAAACATTGGCATGTTCATGCTTATATAAACCACGTTTATGACCCAAGATAGACACTTTTTTCATGATGTAATCTGTCAACCACGGAAGCTCCACTTGTCCCCCATGAGTATGCCCTGACAACATCAACGGATGAGTTGGCAATTTTGGCACCATATCCACCGTATCCGGATTATGTGACAGAATTAACCACGGCTTATCTTGTGGTAAATCAGGCATATCCCGCATGTCAGCCTTACCTGCCCACAAATCCCCCACACCAATCAATCTAAACTCATCAAACTCAACAATCTTACCTTCAATATCCATCACCTGATTTGAAGCTAGCGCATCTTTTAATAATGCCTGAATCGGTGGACCTGGATATTGCTCATCATGATTACCATTCACAGAATAGACAGGCGCTTGAATTTCTCTTAATACTCGGAGCTCTTCTGCCAGCTTATTTTCTGGTTCATAGGTCCAATCACCTGCCACAACCACTAAATCTGGTTGAGCTTGATTAATCTTATTCACGATAATTTTCAGTTGTCTTTCATGCCCAGAAAACAATCCAATATGTAAGTCTGCAATTAATGCCACTTTAATCGGATGTTTAAAGGGTTGCGCCGAACTTAACTTGTAACTCAGGTTATTCACTACTACACGATGTGGCTCAATGAAACGTGCATAAATCAATACACTGCTCAACAAGAAAATAAACACACCTTCATGCAATGAAAATATACCTTGCCAAGTAGCAAAAATACTAAAAAACCACAACGGAACAAGTAAATAAGAAAGATAAAATGCCAAGAGATGAACAAAGGCTTTAAATGGATGTATGGTTTCAGTTCGAGATTGGCTCATCCATGCTTGCGTGACTCCCCAAATAGCGAAGAGCGAGAAAATAATATAGAACGCAGCAAGGATGTTATTTGTTGTCCACATATTCAATCTCTTTCATTAAATCAGACGAATAATCTGAGTGGTTCATTTATCTTTTAAATGGTGCTCTTTATACTTTAGCACATTGAGTTCAAAGAATAGATTATGCAAGCAAATCACATGGAAAAGAATCAATCTCAACAATTGAATCGCCAAAAGAAAACATCTTTTAAAATGCGCTTCATCATGAGTTCATGTTTGATTCTTGCTTTACCCGCATGCTCAACTTTACCCACTCAACAAGCTGTTGCACCTCAATATGCGTATGACATCGACACTCATGACACTTCATTGGCGCAAATTGTCGAACCTTTGAAAATTAAGAATCCTGAATTAACAGGTTTTCATGTTTTATATGATCCAATCGAAGCGATAGCTGCACGTTTTCAATTAATTGAGAAAGCCGAAAAAACACTCGACCTTCAATATTACATTTGGGATAACGACCGTGTAGGTGCATTGGCTCTTTATAAAATCATTCAAGCTGCTGATCGTGGTGTAAAAGTCAGATTGTTAATGGATGACAATAACGCTAAGACGATGGAAAGTATTTATCTCGCGCTGGATCAACATCAAAACATTGACGTAAAGTTATTCAATCCTTATAAATTCCGACGCCTTAGACCCGTTGATATGATTTTGGATCTGAAACGTATCAATCGACGGATGCACAACAAAACGTTTACAGCTGACAATCAAATTACCCTGATTGGCGGCCGAAATATGAGTAATCAATACTACAATGTCAGTGACCGATATCAATTTTCAGATGTTGATGTCATGCTTGTCGGTCATGCAGTAAGTGATATTACACACTCATTTGATGAGTACTGGAATCATGAATATGCCTATCCAGTTAAAAATATTGTCAATCATCAACAATATACATTGCGCTATGAAGGTTTAAAACAGCAATTGCAAGAGCACTTTGATGATGGTGCTGTACGTAGTTATGTTGAAATTACTCGTGAATCTCATGATTTTGATCGTTGGCTCAATCAAGAAATTAAGCTGGATTGGGTGAAAGCAGAAGTCATTAAAGATTCTCCTGAAAAAATCAAAGCGAAAGCTAAGAAAGAAGAACATCTCAACTTTCAACTGGTTGAACGCTTAGAGAAACCAGAAAAAAGTGTCGATATCATTTCCGCTTACTTCGTTCCTGAGCGCAAGGGTGAGCAACGTTTAAGTGCAATCGCACAAGATGGCGTTAAAGTTCGTGTACTGACCAACTCTTTTAAAGCCAATGATGTTGCACTTGTACATGCGTTTTATGCGAAATACCGTCAAGATTTACTGCAAAACGGCGTAGAGTTATATGAGTTCCTCCCTGCTTTGCCAGAAGAATTCCAAAATAAAAATAATATTGAAATTTCTAAGCAGTCCAAAGTGAGCCTTAAAGGGCTGAGTCGCTCAAGCCTACATGCGAAAATGATGGCTTTGGATGATAAGCAAGTATTTATCGGATCATTTAATTTTGATCCACGTTCAGCCAATTTAAATACTGAAATAGGCGTCATTTTAAACAGCCAGCCCCTAGCGCAAGCTGTGCATAAAACCATGGATCAGAACCTAAAAAAATATGCCTATAAATTAGTTCTAGATTCACAAAATAATATTAATTGGAAACAAGCGACACCTGAAGGTATTAAAATCTATACCAAAGAACCAAAAATGAAATGGTGGCAAAAAGCAAGCTTGAAAGTTATCTCCTGGTTGCCAATCGAAGGATTCATGTAAAAGCAGGGATCATCATGATCCCTGCTTTTACTGATTAAGCTTTGAGTACTTTTTGATGTAATACTTCCAATCCTTCCTGCATTCTGAGTTGCACTTCTCTCGTTAAGCTTTCAACTGTATGTCCAGTAACATCAATCGTGGGCAAAGCTGTTAAATGTGCAACGACTTGAGGCATTTCCAATACTGCTTTGAGATGCGCTGTAAATCCAATATTTCCAATAAAGGGAGCAACCTGATCTAACTCCCCCTCTTGATTGACATAACAGATTAAACAAACTTGCACTGGTTTTTGAGCCTCGATAGCTGCAGCTAAAAGTCTTCCATGCACTTTTTTGACTTTAGTTCCATCAGTCGTGGTTGCTTCTGGAAAAAATAAGACAGGAATATTTTGCTTCAAAAATTCTGTGATTTGCTCTTTAATACGGACCGAATCTCCTGAACCTCGTTTAATGAACAGTGTTCCACCACCCTTGGCAAGTTTCCCAAAAATCGGCCAATTTTCAATTTCTGCTTTTGCTAAGAAAAATACACGCGCACTCGAACCTAATACAGGAATATCTAACCAAGAGATATGATTGCTCACCCATAATGCGGGTTCACGAGGAATGTTGCCATGTACTTGTAAATCGATATTAAAAACTTTGCATAAGCGACGGCAAAAATGTTGTACATAGCGAGTATTGTTTGGATTATTCGGATTTTTATACATTTGATGCCTAAAAATTAAATAAAACCCTTCAGTGACAGCAGCAGTACCTGAGATGATTTTTTGGCTATATAGCGCTGTTTTTGAAAATAAATTGAGTTTTTTAGGCGTTAATTTTGTCATAAATTATTTCACTAAATAATAACAGGCGTTATCCACTATAGCTCCATTCTATACTGAGCTCACCAGAGATGCATTGATTATAAAAACCGTATACATAGATTTGAAAATTCAATTTCAATTCAAATACCCAATAAAATATAATTTTTAAATCGAATTTATAGATTTAAAAATTATGCAAACTACAACTCAATCACCATCAAATCAAGTCATTCCCATCTGGTCGGCACTCTTCTCATTGGCATCAATTGTCGGTGGCGTCTTTTTATTTATGCTGGCGTTTATACTTATGTTCAAAACTGCTTTAGGTTAATTTAAATCTATTTCCCTCAATTGTTCAATTTCCTCTACACTAGAGTTTTGATGTGGAGTATTAGCTGAGTGGAAGTTACTGGACAAAATCAAGCAAATGAACGTGCGGTCTTGGTGAGTGTTAATGTCCAAATATTAGAAGATCTTGATCAAGAAGAATTTCGTTTATTGGCCAAATCTGCTGGTGCAGAGATTCTTGAACATATACAAGCTCAACGTATTAAACCTGACCCTAAATTTTTTATTGGTTCGGGTAAAGCTGAAGAAATCGCCGAATTTGTTGCAGCGGTAGAAGCTGATATTGTCATTTTCGATCATTCCCTCACACCATCTCAAGAACGTAATCTCGAGCGTGTTATTCAATGTCGTGTCATCGATCGTACTCGCCTTATCTTAGATATTTTTGCACAACGCGCACGCACACATGAAGGTAAACTACAAGTTGAATTGGCTCAGTTAGACCATCTCGCTTCACGTTTAGTGGGTGGTCGCATGGGCTTAGATGGCCAAAAAGGTGGTATTGGTTTACGTGGTCCAGGTGAAACACAATTAGAAACAGATCGTCGTTTACTTCGTCTCCGCATAACCCAGCTCAAAGACAAACTTGAAAAAGTCCGCCAAACACGAATTCAAGGTCGTGCAGCGCGTCAAAAAGCGTCTATTCCAACAGTGTCTCTAGTCGGTTATACCAACGCAGGAAAATCCACCCTATTTAATATTCTTGCTGAAAGTGATGTGTATGCAGCAGATCAATTGTTCGCAACTCTTGACCCAACTTTAAGAAGATTAAATTGGGATGGCATTGGAACATTGGTCTTGGCTGACACAGTGGGATTCGTTCGCAATCTTGCACACTCGTTAGTAGAGTCATTCAAAGCAACCCTTGAAGAAACACTTGAGGCGACTTTGCTTTTACATGTTATCGATTCAAATAGTCCAGAAAAGCTTGAGCAAATTGATGCTGTTGAAAAAGTCCTAAAAGAAATTGGGGCTCAAGTGCCAATACTACGCGTATACAACAAAATTGATCAAACGGGTGAAGAACCTAAAATCATTTATGCTTCTCCCAATTTGCCTGATCGAGTCTATGTTTCAGCACACTCAAGTCAAGGTTTAGATTTACTGCGACAAGCCGTTCAAGCGTGTTTAATGGGGCAAATACAACAATTTGAACTCACACTCAGACCTGAATATGGCAAATTACGCAATCAACTGTATGAATTAAATGTGATTCAGTCTGAACATTATGATGATCTAGGTCATTTGATTTTAAATATTCAAATTGCGCCACATAAATTAGAGCAACTTATAAAACAAGCACATTTACCAATTGATCAAATTCTTGGTGATAAGGCGCAACAATTTAAAAGACCTTTAGAAGAGTTTGAAATCAAATCATAAATCAGTTAAAACGTGATAAATAATGTTAAAAGTATAATCATGATGCAGTGGATGAAAACGATAGATTGGCCAGCATGGATTGGCACCATAGTGCTTATTATTGGCTTCCGAGAAGGTTCAGTTTGGCTTATGACTCAATTGAATCATCCCGAACTGGGCAATCTTGTCGGGTTGCTTTCCTTACTACTTGTACTGTTTGCTTGGCGTAGATTTGGCACTCTTCCAACCAGAGTTGTCGATGTAAATAATAAAATCATGAAAGAAAGTGCTTTCGCATTTTTACCAATTAGTGCTGGGGCATTGGTTATGTTGGTTCATATGGGTAAAGAAATTCCTCTTTTTTTACTCGTACTCACGTTAAGTACACTTATTCCACTTTGGGTTTACGCCAAAATGGCAAAACGCTGGTTATAGGAGAGAAATATGCTCGCAATTTTAATCGGCTTTGCTATTACGTTATTCGCCTATTTAATTTCAAAACCCTGTAACCGTGTCGTACCACAGGTTCCTGTAATTGTATTCGGGATGTTCTTTGTGATCGTCATCTTACTGATTATTGGTATTCCTTATGATCACTACATGAAAGATGTCAATCCGATTTTTGATCATTTATTAGGATACGTCACAGTGGCTCTCGCGATCCCTCTTGCAGCGATGCGTTATGACGATTTACCACTAAAAGGCATTTTAGGAATATTAGTGTTTGCTAGTGTCAGTGCAGTCGCATTGCCTATGGGCTTAGCCTATTTACTGCATATGGCGGATTCGACCATTATGGCTTTCGCTACACGTGCAGTGACGACACCAATCGCAATTAATATTGCGACCTTACTCCATGCACCAATTAGCTTAGCCATTTTAATCGTCATTTTATCTGGTGTTATCGGCGCAGCTTTTTCACCACTCATACTACGTCATATTAATGATGAGCGTGCCTCAGGCTTAGCACTCGGCTTAGCAGCTCATGCGATTGGGACAGCTCAAGCTTGGCAACGAGGCAGTGTAGCTGGTCGTTATGCTGCATTTGGTATGGCGGTAAATGCAACGTTTACAGCCGTTTGGCTCCCTACTTTTATTCACTTTTTAAAAGCGACCTCTTGATTTACCCACGATTGAAAATAAAAAAGCCACTGATGAGTGGCTTTTTTATTAGACGAAAACGACCTAAAGTAGATGATTCTATGCAAACATAGGATTATCTACAGCAAACATTTGCTGATCTTCAAGACGATACGCCATTAATTGATTGCCCCAGACACAACCACCGTCAACATTCTGAATATGCGCAGATATTGTTCTGCCCTGTAAGGCAGCCCAATGTCCAAAAATGACTTGATGAGTTTGAGCAGCTTTCGACTCATATTCAAACCATGGCTGATAGCCAGCTGGCATCGGCTCATCTAAAGCGTCTTTAAAACTAAATTCAAGTCGACCCTCTGGATCAGTCAAACGCATACGGGTTAGATAATTCACGATACATCGTAAGCGCTCATGTCCTGTTAAATCATCTGACCATAATGTAGGTTCTTTACCATACATTTCTTTCAAAAATGCATCCAGAACATCAAAATCATCATGCGCAATAACCGTTTCAACCTCTTGAGCAAACTGTTTCACTTGCTCTACTGTCCAAATATGTGGAATACCCGCATGTGTAATGACAATATTTTCATTTGGACATAAACATAAGGGTTGTTTGCGTAACCAGTCGATTAAATCATCACTGTCAATCGCATCAATCACATCACGAGTATTGTCTTTCTCTTTAATCTCTTTAATACCCCTTGCGCACGCTAACAAGGTCAAATCATGATTACCCAAGACTGTCGCAGCAACGCCTCGATCGACCAGTTTCTTGATAAAACGTAAAGCGCCAATCGAGTTTTCACCACGTGCGACTAAATCACCCGCAAACCATAAAAAATCCTGATCAGGATCAAATTTGATTTCCTTGAGTAACATTTTCAAAGCTTCAAAACAGCCCTGAACATCACCAATCACGTAATTATATCGAATGTTTTCACCAGCCATTTATGCATCTACCATTTGATCTGCAAGTGCAACAAATTGAGCAAGTGTTAATGTTTCTGGACGCGCCATTGGATCAACACCAGCTTTTTCAAATCCTTCCTCTTGCAACATGCCTTTTAAACTGTTGCGAAGTGTCTTACGGCGTTGTGTAAATACATGGGAGACTAAACGTGCCAAGGCTTTTTCATTCTTCGCCACTATTGGTTTTACATCATACGGCTCTAAGCGAAATACCGCAGAAGTTACTTTGGGTGGTGGGTTGAACGAACCAGGTGGCACTTCAAACAAGAATGTCGGTTTACAGTAGTACTGAATCATGACTGATAAACGACCATATTCTTTGGTATTTGGTGATGCCGTAATACGATCGACCACTTCTTTTTGCAACATGAAGTGCATGTCTTTGACCTTGTCACCAAACTCTAAGAGATGAAATAACAAAGGCGTAGAAATGTTATAAGGTAAGTTACCGACAACACGCAACGGACGACCATCAAACAATTCAGTGAAGTCGTAGCGTAAAGCATCAGTTTCCACAATAGTTAAACGTTCAGGATGCGGTACACGACCCGGTAATCCAGCTGCTAAATCACGGTCTAATTCAATGACAGTCAAAGCATCACATTCACCAATTAAAGGCGATGTTAAAGCAGCAAGACCTGGACCAATTTCAACAATATTGTCACCAGTACGCGGGTTCACCGAACGCACAATTTTGGCAATGACACGTTGGTCATGTAAGAAGTTTTGACCAAAACGCTTACGCGTGTGATGCCCTTCATCTTTCGGGTTTAAGGCATTAATCTGATACATAAAGATTTCCAACGTGTAATTAAGACAAGATCACTGACGCGCTAAATCGAGCGCTAAGTCCACAGCCACATGTAAGCTCGAGCTTTTCGCAAGTCCAGTACCTGCGAGGGAGAGTGCTGTGCCATGATCGACAGAGGTGCGAATAAACGGCAAGCCCAAAGTAATATTAATGGCTTCACCAAATCCTTGAGATTTTAACACAGGTAATCCCTGATCGTGATACATGGCTAAAACTGCATCGGCATCTTTTAAATTTTCTGGTGTAAATAAGGTATCTGCAGGCAGACATAAACTCATGTCTATCCCTTGCGCACGATAGCGTTCAAGTACAGGATTAATCACTTCGATCTCCTCCACTCCTAAATAACCATCTTCACCTGCATGAGGATTTAAACCGCACACCAAAATTTTGGGAGATTCGATTTTAAATTTTGATTTTAAATCATGAATCAGGATTTCGATGACCTGATGCAAGCGCTCAGCTGTAATCGCATCCGCAACCGCACGAAGGGGTAAGTGCGTGGTTGCAAGTGCAACACGTAAGGTTTTGGTTGCCAGCATCATGACCACGCGTAACACACCAGCAAACTCTTGGTAAAACTCAGTGTGACCACTGAAATGAATACCTGCCTCATTAATCACTGACTTTTGTACAGGTGCTGTCGCCACGCCAACGCTTTTACCTGACATCGCATAGTCTGCAGAACGGCGGAGTTGCTCTAAGACATAACTCGCATTTTGAGCATTTAACTCACCAAGTACTACAGTTTCATTTAAAGGAATATGTTCCACATAAAGCTGACCCACTTTTGACGATGTTTGTTGCCCTTGATACTCAATCACTTCAACTTCAAGATGAAGTTTTTCTGCACGTTGCTTGAGCATTTGTATATCAGCAAGCACGACGAGTGGACGCTCATCCAAACGTTGCGCAAGGCTTAAACAGATATCAGGACCAATTCCAGCAGGCTCACCGCTGGTGACATACAAAGGAAGCATAACGATCATCATTCAAGGATTTTTATTATTTTAATACAGATCGAATGTAGGATGTTCAACAATACCAAAATGGTAAAATCTTAGCCCTCTGATTTTTTTAATCGTTCTTTTGAGTCTTTTAGCGCCAATCCATACGAAATCTTGCATTTAATAGACCAAAAGCATGAGCGACTTCGGATACACATACAATCACGATGACGAAGAACAAACCCAACAAAAGAATCTGTCCAATCGTTGAACGCGCTGAATAAAATGTTGAATCTTTAATGCACAAGAAACCAAAGCCACCGATTAAATAGATGATCCAAGGGAAAATCATAAAATGTGCATACATTGAATATATAAGAATGACACTTAAAACATCGATTCCATAAATAGTGCCAAACACCATGCCTAACGCTAAATATATTCCGAGAAAAATGAATAAAAATCCGGTCAAAAATTTCGTCACCTTGCTCACTTTGATTTGATCATGGCGTGAAGATAAATCTGAATGATGAACAGGAGGAGAGAAACGATCATTATTATTTTGTGAACTCATCAAAACTCAAAGCTATTATTATGATTATTTCCTCATTCTAAAAGAAATTGATTAAATAAACCGCTATACTTTTCAATCTAAATTAAATAGAATATGCCTCTCGAAATCTTAATATTTTGATTGTGGTTCTAGTGTTTTTCCGCTAGAATTCGCTCTCCTTTTTGTTTGGACAGATTCCACCGTCCAAACCAACTATAATAGGTAGTGGTTAATGAAAACTCTCAGCGCTAAGCCAGCTGAAGTTCAACACGACTGGTACGTTGTTGATGCTTCTGGCAAAACTTTAGGTCGTCTTGCGACTGAAATCGCACGTCGTTTACGCGGTAAGCACAAAACTTCTTATACTCCTCACGTTGACACTGGTGATTACATCGTAATTATCAATGCTGAGCAAGTTCAAGTAACTGGTAATAAGTCACTTGATAAGAAATACTATCGCCACACTGGTTTCCCTGGTGGTATCCGTGAAACTAACTTTGAAAAATTAGTTGCTCACAAGCCAGAAGAAATCTTCCAACGCGCTGTAAAAGGCATGTTGCCAAAAGGTCCTCTTGGTTATGCTATGATCAAGAAAATGAAAGTGTATGCTGGTGCTGAGCATCCTCACACAGCTCAACAGCCACAAGTTTTGGACATCTAAGGGATACAGCACATGGCTACTAACTATGGTACAGGTCGCCGTAAGACCGCAACTGCACGTGTTTTCCTATCTGCTGGTACTGGTAAACTCGTTATTAACAACCGTTCTTTAGAACAATACTTCGGTCGTGAAACTGCTCGTATGGTTGTACGTCAACCACTTGAGCTTTTAGATGCTACTGAGAAATATGACCTTTACATCACTGTTGCTGGTGGTGGTATCGGTGGTCAAGCTGGCGCAATCCGTCACGGTATTACTCGTGCATTGATCGCTGCTGACGAAACTTTAAAACCTGCTCTTCGTCAAGCTGGTTTCGTTACTCGTGATGCTCGTGAAGTTGAACGTAAGAAACTTGGTTTACGTAAAGCTCGTAAACGTCCACAATTCTCTAAACGTTAATTCGTTTTCCGAATTCGGACAAAAAAAACCTTGGCTTATGCCAAGGTTTTTTTTTCATCTTTATATTTTCCCTTACTCATGAAAATCAGTCGTACACGATACTTTAAAATGAATATTAAACTCTGATATCAATAAAAAGACGCTAGTTTTTATTGCTCTATTTTGACTGACTTAAACAAACATATGCTTAATCATCTATCCCAATTTGAGGATTGTTAACTTTTTATAACTTCATTAAAAATACTTTCATGCAGTTTTTTAAATTAAGAGGATAAAAATGTTAAATAGGGAAATATGTTTATCATTCGCCGTAGCCGCTACAATATTAGGTACATCCAATATTGCACAAGCAAATAACTCACAATCAATAGATGCTTTAGCCGTTTGCTGGCAATCCAATACGGGTAAGCATGTTTGTGATGGACCCATACAAAGATTAATGTCTTCATATGAAAACATAAATAAAGCATTAGAGTTAGTTGGATGCTCAGATGGATATCCTGTACAAAATAACAGTCTGGTACATCGATCTTTAGGTCAAAAATTCTCAGTGGTTTACAAGTGTGGCTATAAACTTAGACCAGGCGACACAAGTGCATTAACTAACAATCGCGACGTCCGTCAATGGTGGAGTGGAATCATACATTAGTGCACAAGGCCGATTTAAAGATCGGCTTTTTACATCGCTTTGGATAAAAAAGTTTAAGATTGAATTTCAACAATGCAAGGATAAAAATTAAAAAAAAAACGTTCCAGACATAAATACGACTCAATATAAAATTCAAGTGTTTTAATATGCATCGCTCATTAAACGATGATTTTAGCGTGCATTTTTAGTATCCTTATCTATTCATTAATACTTTGATTGGAATATGTCAGTCGAAACCACCCCATTACAAGGCATCACCATTTATAGTCATGCAGATGACTTTCGATCGCATTGGATTCGCTTCTTACTGGCAGAAAAACAAATTAAACATAATTTATTTATTGTCGACGAAGACAACGAGGATCTTGCGAGTTTAAATCCATACAATCGACTCCCGATGATGATTGAAAATGAGTTAAAACTTTTCAATACATCCATCATTTCTGAATATTTAGATGATCGCTATCGTCAGAATAAGTTATATGCAGATGCTCCTGCTCCACGTGCAGAACAACGCCAATATATATGGCGTTTTGAAAATGACTGGTTAAAACTTGCAGATGATATGTTGCGCCACCCAGACACACTTGATGTTGACGCACAAAAGGCAGCCCAAAAAAAGTTAAAAGATACGCTTATCTCGCTGACACCTTTGTTTCAGCACTATCCTTATTTCATGTCTGAACAATTTACAATTTTAGATTGCATGTTGGCACCGATTTTTATACGGTTAAGAACGATGGGTATTGAGCTTCCAAAGCAACAATGCCGCCCGTTTTATTTATATTGCCAGCGTGTTTTCAGTCGTCCAGCCTTCATTAAGTCCATGACGGTTCAGGAAAAAAATCGTTATAGTCCTGAATTAAAATCCGCTTAAAAAAGCAAAAGAGTGAGTCACATGTCTGATCAAGAAATCAAATTAAGTCCAACTCGCCCGTATTTAGCACGTGCGATTTATGAATGGATTTGCGATAACAATCTCACCCCATATCTACTGGTAGATGCCACACAGCCTTATACCGATGTACCTACACAGTTCGTTCAAGACGGTCAGATTGTTTTAAATATCGTGCCACATGCTGTGCATCAACTACACATGAGCAATGAAGCGATTACCTTTTCTGCACGTTTTGGTGGTGTTTCCAAAGATATTTATGTGCCAATCAATGCTGTACTCGGGTTATATGCAAAAGAAAATGGTCAAGGATTATTCTTTGATCCTGATGAATATGCCAATGCACAAACGGATGAAAATCCGATAGAATCTAAACAGCAACAAAATCAAGAAAATGAAGCACCAAAGAAAAAACCGAGTTTAAGAATTTTGGATTGAAAAAACTTACAGGAGAGTTGAATGGCTTTTGATTTAGTACAATATTTTGTTGAGCAGACCAAAATTCAAAAGCCTCAGCTGTTGAAACAGTATCCAGCTGAACAACGGCATGAATATCTCAATGAATTAAATATCTTAGCTTTAGGTAAACTCATCAGCCTATGGCGTAAAGACGAAAAAAAAATATACCAAGAAATTCATGCCGCTGACCAACTTTATATTCAAGAAGTCGCACGGCATTTGACGACATCTCAACATAATCAGTCTACGCTGTCTCATCAAGAACTTGAAACTGCGACATCAGAGATTTTGACCTTACAGCTTAATGAACTTAAACAACTTGATGTAACAGGTCATTATCAACTACAAGGCATGAATGAATTACTTCAGGGTCAAGTTGAACATCTCTCTGGTAAAGCAAAAGATTGGGTTTGGCTAACAAATAACCTAAATGAGTTGATTGGTTCTCAACCTGTCATTCAAGAAGAGATATCATTAGACCAAACGATGAAGGAGTTTCATGACATGGTCAATCAAGTTCAACATGATCACCACGATGTTGCTGAGCCAGAAGTAGTGGCTACACCAACTTGGGCAAAAGTTTTAGAACCTGTAGTTGCGATTGCAATTCTTTGGGTGCTTTACTGTGCCGTACAAACAGTATTTGCATAAATCCGGTCATAAAAAAAGCCATCGTTAGATGGCTTTTTTTATTGCTTATTCAGCATCAACCTCAATATTCATCAAGATTTGACGTTTTTTCACTTGCTGACCAACTTGTCCTACGATTTCACCCACAACACCGTCGACATCTGACTTAATTTGCTGTTGGATTTTCATCGCTTCAAGAATCAATAATGTTTGCCCTTTAGTTACACGCTCTCCAGGTTGAGCAATGACATTTATAATTGCTCCATCCATTGGGGCACGAATTTTACCATCCCCTGCCACATCGGCAGTCTCAGGTGGTAAATAGGTAATATTTTCCACCATGACGTTGCCATTCGCGCGATCTAAATAAACAAAATTACCATCAAGAACATAGTCGATTCGACGTCGAATTCCATTAATGCTATAAATCAATTGCTGTGTATTTTGCGCTACAACCTCAATCGACTGGCTTTCACCACAGGTTTCAACACTCACTGAACGACCATCACGATGCACAATGAGATCTAACTTTTGATCATCATATCGAAGTTTCAGTGGCAATGCTGAAGAAACTCCTGTGTTCCAATCTGTTTGCGCAGATGCATTTATCAACAACGCTGCAATCAATGCTAAGCTTTCTAAATTTAGACTCTGTTTATTCAAACTCACATCATTTTGGAAATGCTGTTGAATAAAACCAGTGTTCACATCACCCTCCACCACAAGTGGATGACGTAATAAGTTAACTAAAAACTCCTTATTACTGTTTACACCAAGCAGTACAGAGTCATTCACCGCACGTGCAAGTAAACGGATTGCATCGGTACGTGTTTTACCATGTACGATAATTTTTGCGACCATTGGATCATAGAATGGGCTAACTTCATCGGTTGGCATCATGCCGTGGTCAATACGTACGCCTTCTAAATCCGCAGGTTGCCAACGCAATACTTTACCTGTTTGTGGTAAGAAGTCTTGGCGTGGGTCTTCTGCATATAAACGCACTTCAATGGCATGACCATTCATAGTCAATTGTTCTTGCTTAAGCGGTAAAGTTTCACCGTTTGCCACACGAAGTTGCCATTCCACAAGATCAAGACCAGTAATCATTTCTGTTACAGGATGCTCTACTTGTAGACGTGTATTCATTTCTAAGAAATAGAACTCACCTGATTGGTCAAGTAAGAATTCAACTGTACCTGCACCCACGTAGTTACATGCTTTAGCGGCTGCAACTGCGGCATTCCCCATTGCTTGACGTGTTTCTTCAGTCAATACTGGACATGGTGCTTCTTCAACTACTTTTTGGTGACGACGTTGAATCGAGCAATCACGTTCAAATAAATACACGTAGTTACCATGTGTATCACCAAAGACTTGGATTTCTACATGGCGAGGTGCAATGACTGCTTTCTCGATAATCAGCTCACCCGAACCAAACGCATTTTCTGCTTCAGAACGTGCAGTTTTTAAGGCTTCAAGCAAATCAGCTTCTTGATGTACAAGACGCATACCACGTCCACCACCACCTGCTGATGCTTTCACCATCAATGGAAAACCTACTTTTTTCGCTTGATCTGCTAAAAAGTCGATGTCTTGTTGGTCGCCCTCATAACCTGGTACACAAGGTACACCTGCTTCAATCATGGCGATTTTAGACAAACGCTTGCTACCCATGAGCTCGATCGCACCTGCTGGCGGACCAATAAAGGTAATGCCATTTTCTGCACATGCTGCAGCAAAATCAGTATTTTCAGATAAGAAACCATAACCCGGATGCACGGCATCTGCGCCCGTTTTCTTACACGCTTCGATGATATTTGCAATCGACAAATAAGATTCTGATACTTTTGAAGGGCCAATATAAACAGCTTCATCTGCTACTTGTACATGACGCGCATTTTTGTCGGCATCAGAATACACAGCAACGGTTTCGTAACCTAAGGCTTTTGCTGTACGCATCACACGAGCAGCAATTTCACCACGGTTTGCAACTAATACTTTTGTAAACGCCATAGTTCCACCAATATTCTTTAGGCTCCTCTTGTTTTGAGGAGCGTATCCTTTTTAATTCACATTCATACAGGCGTTGGAATGTGGTTTATTCTGCCCAGCTTGGCTGACGTTTTTGGATAAACGCCATAGTACCTTCCATGCCTTCTGCACTTGCCACTGCTTCTGCAAATTGGCGTGCTGCATCATCTAATAACGGCCCCAATTCTTCTTTGGTGGTACGATGTAATAATGCTTTGGTTGCACGAGATGCCAATGGCGCACAGCGTTTGATTTGGGTAATGGTTTCTTCAAGTGCCGATGCAAGTTCAACTTCATCTGCAACCACTTGATGCACAATCCCCACCTCTAAAGCAGTTTGACCTTTAAAACGCATTCCTAAAAGTGCTAAGCGACGTGCTTGAGTTAAGCCAACACGTGTCACTACAAACGGTGCGATTTGTGCAGGTAAAATCCCTAAGCCAGTTTCAGGTAAGCCAAATTGTGCTTCTGCATGAGCAATGGCTACATCAGATACACATGCCAAACCAAAACCACCACCAAGTACAGCACCTTCAAGTACAGCAACTACAGTTTGCGGTGCTTGATCCACTTGCTCAATCATTGCACCAAAGGTACGGTTAAAATCGGTATAAGGTGTGTTATTGCCGACTTCCATGGCTTTAGCACGGATACCCGCCATATCTTTGATGTTTCCACCTGCACAGAAATGACCACCTTTACCACGTAAAATTACAGCACGTACAGACACATCATCTTTAATTGCTGTAAATACAGCCTGAATGGATTCCACCATTTTTAGGCTCATGGCATTACGGCTTTCAGGATGGTTTAACCATAACGTTAAAATGCCACCGTCTTGCTCTAGGATGATGCTGCCATCAACCTCTAAATTGGCAATTGAACTTGATAATGTCATATCAGATCTCCTGTTTATTTTTTCTTACCAGGAAGGATGTCCATCATCTTACAGATAATGCCAAGCATGATTTCGTCCGCACCACCACCGATCGATACTAAACGACCATCACGGTAGAATTGTGCTGCTGGGTTATCTGCCATAAAGCCATTACCACCCCAGAACTGTAAGCAGCTATCCGCAACTTCACGCGTTAAACGACCTGCTTTCAGTTTTGCCATAGACGCCATTTGCGTTACGTTTTCGCCTTCGATATGTAATTGGCAAGCACGATAGGTTAATGCTTTCAGCGCTTCGATCTCAGTCATTAATTCAGCAAAACGGAAATGGATATATTGGTTATCAATTAATGGCTGACCAAATGTCGTACGCTCTTTAGTGTACTGAATTGTTTTTTCGATACATTGCAACATACCACCCATGGCGTTAGCAGCACCCCACATACGCTCTTCTTGGAACTGAAGCATTTGCATCATAAAGCCCATGCCTTCTTGACCCACTAAGTTACGCTGTGGCACACGTACGTTGTCAAAGAACACCTGTGCAGTGGTACTTGAACGCATACCTAACTTGTCTAATGGCTCAGAGAATGTAATACCCGGTGTATTTGCAGGAACCACAATCATTGATTTGTTAAAGTGTGGCTTACCATCAGAGGTATTCGCTAATAAACAGAAGAAGTCTGCTTGTAGAGAGTTTGTAATCCACATTTTGTGACCATTGATGATGTAATCATCACCATCTTTAGTTGCTGTGGTTTTTAGTGCTGCAACGTCAGAACCTGCTTGAACCTCAGATACTGCAATCGCTGCAACTTTTTCACCTGCAACTGCTGGCGTTAAAAACTCATCACGTAACTCTTTAGAACCAAAACGTGCAATCGCAGGCGTTGCCATATCGGTTTGTACACCCATCGCAAGTGCAACACCACCAACATTGATACGACCTAATTCTTCTGCAACCACCAAGTTATAAGAATAATCGAGTGCCAAACCGCCGTTTTCTTCAGGTTTACAGATACCCAATAAACCCAAATCACCCATTTTTTTGAATACTTCGTGGATTGGGAAACGACCTGCTTTTTCCCATTCTGCTGTAAATGGGTTGATTTCGTTTTCTACAAATTGACGTGTTGTACGGCGTAGCGCTTCATGTTCTTCAGTAAATTTCATTTTTGTCTTCCTTAAAATTTCAATATTTTTTTTAATCTTTAATCTCCCTTGCGAAGCCATGCTTCTCACCACTTTAAAAAGAGGGGGAATTCCTCACTTTTCACAGGGATGAGGAATATATTCCGCAAGAGGGATTTATTAGAATCTTGGTACACCAAAACGTGTTGGATTTAGTTCACGTGCTTGTGATTCATTAATCGTTTGCAATAAGAAAATCAGCAATTTACGTGTATCACGTGGGTCGATAATGCCATCATCATGCAACATTGCAGTATTAAATAGCGCTGTAGATTGTGACTCTAATTTCATCGCTGTTGATTGTTCTAAGAAGTCCAACATTTGCTCATTTGGCTCCATGCCAGATTCACGTTGTTTCGCCTCTGCAACAATACGAAGTACCTTACCAGCTTGCGCACCACCCATTACCGCAACACGAGAGTTCGGCCATGAGAAGATAAATTGTGGGCCAAGTGGACGACCACACATTGCATAGTTACCAGCACCGTATGAACCATGTGCAATGATCGAAATCTTCGGCACTGTACAATTCGCAACAGCTTGGATCAGTTTAGAACCATGTTTAATGATGCCGTTTTGTTCTGCATCTGTACCCACCATAAAACCTGTGGTGTTATGCAGGAATAAAATTGGGCGTTTGGTTTGTTCACATAATTGAATAAACTGTGCTGCTTTTGCTGCACCTTGTGGCGTAATCGGGCCATTATTAGTAATGATACCTAAGTGCATACCACCAATTTGCGACCAACCACATACCGTATGTGAATCATACTCATTTTTAAATTCGAAGAAATCAGAATCATCAACAATACGTGCAATGATTTCTTTCATATCCAATGGTTGTTTTGGATCTGATGGAATGATGCCAAGTAATTCTTCTGCTGAATAACGTGGCTCTTTATATTCTGGTGTTTCAAGCTTAACTTGCTCTTTCCAGTTTAAATGCTTAAAGATTTCACGTGCGATACGGATACCATCAGCATCATTTTCTGCTAAGTATTCTGCTGTACCGGCCACTTGTGCATGCATTTCTGCACCACCCAATTCTTCAGCAGTTGCCACTTCCCCTGTTGCTGCCAATAACAATGGCGGTCCTGCAAGCAACATTTCAGTTTGCTTACGTACCGTAATCACATAATCAGAAAGACCCGGTTGGTATGCACCACCTGCTGTGGCATTACCATGGACTACAGAGACTTGTGGAATCCCTTTTGCAGATAAACGTGCTTGGTTGGCAAAGGTTGTACCACCAGCAGTAAATACTTCTGCTGCGTAGTTTAAGTTTGCACCACCACTTTCTGCTAAAGTAATGATTGGTAATTTTTGCTCTAACGCAATTTGGTGTAAACGAAGGCTTTTGTGTACACCCATTGGAGCAATCGTACCGCCTTTGATCGCACTATTATTGGCAGCCACCATACAACGTGTACCGTTTACAAAACCAATCCCTGCAATGATCCCGCCACCTGCTTCTGAACCATCTTTATCATCATGCATCTTGTAACCCACAAGACCACACAACTCTACAAATGGAGAATCTGCATCGAGCAACATACGCACACGCTCATGCGGTAAAATCTTTCCTTTTTTATCAAACTTAGGCTTAGCTTTATAAGAACGATCTAGCGCACTTTTTTGAATCGCTCGAATCTCTTCGATTTGCTCGAGCAATTTCGCTTTATTCTGTTCAAATACTTCGCTTCCTACTGCAACTTCGGACTGAATCACTGCCATTCCGTTTCCTCCTTGTTCCTTATAATCTGGATTAATTCTTTTCGTCTTTTTTCTTTAGTACATCTGGAATAAATGCACGGTGGAAGCCGTTATAAGACTCACTATTTTCTGCAGATGATAATGGGAATACGCGTGTACCTTGTGAAGCCGCACCATCGATACGTACTGTCATCCCTGAAACAAAGTTGGCCGCTTCAGAAAGTAAATACACAATCGCTGAAGACACTTCCGATTCTGTTCCCATACGTTGTAAAGGCACATTGCCTGAAAGGTTTGGGATAATGAATTCTGCGACAGGGCCTGAATAGGTATCCATCCCTGATGAGATAATCCAACCCGGTGCCACACAGTTTACCCGCACACCTGATTTACCCCATTCCACCGCAGCCGTTTTGGTCAGGTTATCAACACCTGAACGTGCTGCACCTGAGTGCCCCATACCCGGCATACCGCCCCACATATCTGCTGCCATATTGACGATGGCACCACCATTTTTTGCCATCCACTGGTTATAGGCTTCACGCATAAGATAGAAGGTCGAATGTAAGTTATTACGGATGACCGCATCAAAACCATTGGCAGAAATACTTTCTAATGTTGATGGGAACTGACCACCTGCGTTATTCACTAAACCATCAATACGACCGAATTTTTCGATCACTTCCGCAATCATTTTTTTAACTTGTTCTTCTTCGCGGTTATCACACACGATGCCATGTGCACGACCACCATCTTCAGTGATTTCAGCAATCACTTTTTCAAGTTTTTCGATCTTACGACCTGTAATCACCACTTGCGCACCAAGTGATGCAAGCTCATGCGCCGTACAACGACCAATGCCCGAGCCACCACCTGTTACAATCACGACTTTGCCAGCGAATGCATCATTTCTAAAAATTGATTGATAACCCATTGCGCATATTTCCATTTTTAATTGATGTAAATTGTTTTAGATTGGGCACCATGGCGATGCCCAAATTTATGCTTACAGTAAATCTGCAGGCACTTTCACTGGCATATCTAATAATTGCTGTGCAAAGGCTTTACCTTGTGGGTCAATACGTAAACTTGCAACACCACCACCACCAAGCGCATCAATTAACAAGAAGTTAAGTGCATTTAAGCCCGGCAATTCATAGCGACGTACTTCGCCACCATTACCACCTTCAAACACATGCTTCATATATTCCGTAACATTCGCTTCAGTTAAAGATGCACGAATCCAAGGTAAAAATTCTGGTTTACGTGCAAGTACACCGATGTTGCTGTAGTTACCTTTATCACCACTACGTGCATGTGCAACTTGTACTAAAGGCACTTCAACTTCATTACCTGTTAAAGTTGCCACTTCACCTGCTGGAATGGTTGGGATTTCTTGTGGTGCTTCACCATGCGGAACATCAACTTTATGACGCTCGCCATTGATATCCACCTCGATATTTAATTTCGATTTTTCTACCAAGAACGAGAATAATTTAATTACTGGAGATGGTTTTGGACGCCCCCCCACAATCCCTGTTAATGCAGGTGCCATACCTGTAGAAGCTTGTGCAATTTCAGAAGCAAAGAACATACATGCTTCTTTAAACATATGTTTAACTGCAATTTTCACCACAACTTCACGTGGATTTTGCACACGTCGGTTTGCACCATAAGTTGTTTCCGTACCTAAAATCTCAATAGATTTTTCAGTAAATGGTGGAATTGAACGAAGCGCCATTACACGCTCAACTTTATTTAAAATTGCATTAGAAACGGCATAAGCTTTTTCTTCTGCATCTTGGCCTGCAAGTAAGAAGCTGACTAATACACGGTTACCATCAGGATAGGTCGTGCTTACTTTGTAGTGTTGTGTTGGCGCTGTACCTTTTGCACCTGTCACAAGTACACGATGCACACCCACTTGCTCAAGTTTGACTTGGCTAAAATCAGCCGTTACATCAGGCAATAGATAAGCTTGTGGATGACCAATCTCATATACAATTTGTTCGCCTACCGTACCCGGAGATACTAAACCACCTGTACCATTTGGCTTAGTCACCACAAATGATGAATCTGCTTTCACTTCAACAATTGGGAAGCCCATATTGTCAAAGCCTTCAACCAAACGCCAATCTGTGAAGTTACCGCCAGTACATTGTGCACCACACTCAATCACATGACCTGCAAGTGCCGCCTGTGCCAATTTATCGTAATCCGCTAAATCCCATTTGTATTCATGCAATAAAGGCCCAATCACCACAGCCGAATCCACGACACGACCTGTGATCACAATGTCTGCACCTAAATCCAGAGCGTCACGAATCCCTACAGCACCCAAATAAGCATTACTACTTGCGACATGTGGAGGAAGATCCTCACCATTAAACATTTCTTTTATATTTTGTTTTTGAAGTTCAACGTGCTGATCCATTAAATCATCACCAAGTACCACCGCAACTTTCAAATCTAAACCAGCATTTTTGATCACTTCTTGAAGTGCATCACGGCATGCCAATGGATTTACACCGCCAGCATTACTTACAACTTTGATTTTCTTGTCCGCAATTTTGTTGATGAGCGGTGTCATAACACGACTAACAAAGTCCAATGCATATCCATGAGAAGGATCTTTCATTTTGGCTTTTGCCATGATAGACATGGTGATTTCTGAAAGATAATCAAATACTAAATAGTTAATATCCGACATGTGTACCAATTGAAATGCAGCTGTGTTGGTATCTCCCCAGAAACCTGAAGCACAGCCAATTTTTACAATTTTTTGTTCGTCCTGAATATTTGTCATAACCATCTCATTATTCTGTTTAGAATTTGAGCTTAATCTACCAAGCAAGCGCTTGGTTTGTAAAGTGCAAAATGTTATTATTATTTGCAAATCTGCTTATTGCGCTAAAATTTGCATGGAAGCAACGCGTTTAGAAAACAAAATAGGATAAAATAACAAGATGATCGCGACCTCTATTGACCAAATTCAACCAATAGCCTGCTTTGACGATACACCACGTGGTCGTTTACTTTTGGGGGCAGCTTATTTATTCCATAAACAAGGTTATGCCAAAACCACTGTTCGTGAACTCGCACAGTTTATTGGCATCCAATCTGGAAGTTTATTTCATCATTTCAAAACCAAAGACGATATTTTGGCGCATGTGATGGAACAAACCATCATTTACAATCACGCTTGCCTTGAAAGTGCCATATCCACTTCAGACCATCCAGAGCAACAACTCAAGGCTCTGATTAAAGCTGAACTCGATGCGATCTCTGGGGATACAGGTTCCGCTATGGCTGTATTGGTCTATGAATGGTTTTCACTTTCTGAGGAAAATCAGAAGAAACTATTAAAATTAAGAAATGATTATGAAGGGATATGGCTGAGTGTCATCAAGGTATTACATGACAAAGGCAAAATTAAGCACGATCCTTTTATCTGGCGAAGACTGATTGGTGGTTCAATCGCTTGGACCGTAACTTGGTACAATCCAGAAGGGAAAATGTCACTTGATGAGTTAACCAATATCGTCTGGGATATGGCAATGAATGCTTAACTTTATATCTGATCAATTAAAAAAGGTGGCTTATCCACCTTTTTATTTCTTTTAGAAGCCCAGCTGTCGGCTTGCCAAATCTTTCATAATTTCCTCAGCTCCACCGCCTATCATATTCACTTTAACTTCGCGATATATACGTTCAGATTTCATGCCACGCATAAAGCCCATGCCACCTAGTGTTTGAACGGCTGCATCAGCACAGAATTGCATAGTTTGCGTTGCTACGTTTTTGAGTATACAAATTTGTGCAATCATTTCATTCCCTTGAAGTTCAGGACGCCCCATTTTATATGCCGTATCTTCAAGTAAAGCGCGAGTCGTTTGTAAACGTGTTGCCATATCTACCAATTTATGACGAACAACTTGATGATCTACCAAGCGTTTACCAAAAGTACGTCGCTGTTGAGCCCAATCTAGAGCTTCTTCATAACAAACTTTTGCATAACCATAACTACTCGCAGCCAAGAAAAAACGCTCCATATTGAAGTTATTCATGATAACAAAGAAACCCATATTCTCAGGACCAATCAAATTTCTTGCAGGCACTTTAACTTGATCGAAGTGTAGATGAGCGGTATCAGAAGCCCACCATCCCATTTTATCTAACTTCGTTTTTGTAATACCTGGTGTATGGGCATCAATCAGTAGCATTGAGATACCATTGGGTCCTTTTCCTTCAGGATCAGTTCGAACGGCAACGGTATAGTAATCAGCGCGAATACCAGAAGTAATAAAGGTTTTTTCGCCACTGACTACATAGTAATTACCTTCTTTTACTGCTTTTGTTTTAAGTGCTGCAACATCAGACCCCCCTCCCGGTTCTGTTATTGCTAATGCCGAAATCTTCTCACCTGATAAGATTTGTGGCAAAACCTCTGCTTTCACCTCTTCACTTGCAAAGCTATTGATTGGCGGTGCACCGATCATATGTGAAAGTAATGAAGCGATTAACCCTCCTGATGCAGCCTTTGCCAACTCCACACACCCCAATAAAGTATAGAATGCATCTGTATCAGGGATACCACCGTATTTTTCATCAAAACCTGATGCCATCAATCCAACTTCTGCAGCTTTTTTGTAGAGTTCTCGTGGAAAAGATTCGGCTTCATCCCACTCATTTACATAGGGAATAATTTCTTTTTCTACAAATTTTTTTACTGCATCTGCAAATGCAAAGTGTTCATCTGTGTAATAGATCGGATTGTATTGCATCAACTATGTCCCTGAAATTATTTAAATCCTCATAGGCATACTGACATTTATTGTTGTTTTTTTAATTGCAAGAATCATCAATCTTTTGGCATAAATTAACTGAATGGAGCTTCTTATTTAATTACAAGGGTTTAATTATTTTCAAATTCAATTTTTATATATAAAAAAAAACCCCCTTCTATTGAAGGGGGTGTTTAGAATAATGAGCTGGCGATGACTTACTCTCAC
>NZ_JBWYJB010000017.1:0-47695 GCF_056784015.1 Acinetobacter sp. ANC_7655
TTTTAAACTACTCATGGAGGATCACTCCATGAGCACTTGGTTTTAAACTATGAATTAGTTGGGCTTATAGTAATCGAAAGATTACTCGTCGTCACCTTTTTTACCACCAGCTTGGAACTTAGCAATGATGCCTTCAGCCACGTTACGTGGAGTTTCAGCATATTTAGCAAATTCCATAGAGTAAGTCGCACGACCTTGAGACATAGAACGCATGTGTGTTGCGTAACCGAACATCTCAGAAAGTGGAACTTCAGCACGGATTGCTTTAGTACCGCCAGGTAAATCGTCCATACCTTGAACCATACCACGACGACGGTTTAAGTCACCCATGATATCGCCCATGTAGTCTTCTGGAGTTTCTACTTCAACTTTCATGATAGGTTCAAGAAGAACAGGATCTGCTTTCATGAAACCATCACGGAATGCGTAAGAACCCGCCATTTTGAACGATAATTCGTCAGAGTCGACATCATGGTAAGAACCATCGAACAATGTCGCTTTGATGCCAACAACTGGGTAACCAGCTAGGACACCATTCTTCATACGTTCTTGAATACCTTTGTCTACAGCACCAAAGAATTCTTTAGGTACAACACCACCAACAACTTCTTCAGCGAACTCGTAGTCTTTACCAGCTTCAGGATCCATTGGCTCTAAACGTACATATACGTGACCGAATTTACCTTTACCACCAGTTTGACGAACAAACTTACCTTCTTGCTCAACAGATTTTTTAATCGTTTCGCGGTAAGCAACCATTGGTTTACCAATGTTCGCTTCAACACCGAATTCACGCTTCATACGGTCAACGATGATGTCAAGGTGAAGCTCACCCATACCAGCAATAATAGTCTGACCAGATTCTTCATCAGTACGAACGCGGAATGATGGATCTTCTTTCGCCAAGCGGCCCAAAGCAACTGACATTTTTTCTTGGTCAGCTTTAGTTTTAGGTTCAACTGCAAGTGCAATTACTGGCTCTGGGAATTCCATACGCTCCAATGTGATCACGTTGTTTTCATCACAAAGTGTATCACCTGTAGTCGTATCTTTAAGACCTACACATGCCGCGATATCGCCCGCACGAATTTCTTCGATGTCATGACGGTCATTAGCGTGCATCTGTACAATACGACCAACACGTTCACGTTTAGATTTAACAGGGTTATAAACTGCACTACCAGCTTTTAGAACACCTGAGTAAACACGAACGAATGTCAAGTTACCAACGAATTTGTCGTTCATAATTTTGAACGCAAGCGCAGCAAACGGTGCTTCATCAGACGCTTCACGAGAACCTTCTGTCTCATCTTTGTCGTCTAAGATACCTTTAATTGCTTCAACGTCAGTAGGTGCTGGTAAGAATTCAATAACAGCATCCAACATACGTTGAACACCTTTGTTTTTGAACGCTGAACCACAAAGCATTGGTTGAATTTCATTCAACAATGTACGTGCACGAAGACCACCGATGATTTCTTCTTTAGTCAAATCACCTTCTTCTAGGTACTTATCCATGAGTTCTTCTGATGCTTCTGCAGCAGCTTCAACCATGTTCGTACGCCATTCTTGAGCAAGCTCAACAAGGTCAGCAGGAATTTCACCGTATTCAAACTTCATACCTTGAGATGCTTCATCCCAGATAATCGCTTTCATTTCGATAAGGTCTACTACACCTTGGAAGTTTTCTTCTGCGCCAACAGGAATCACGATTGGCACTGGATTACCACCAAGACGTGTTTTTACTTGTTCAACAGCACGGAAGAAGTTTGCACCAGTACGGTCCATTTTGTTAACGAACGCAATACGAGGTACTTTATATTTATTTGCTTGACGCCATACAGTTTCTGACTGAGGTTGTACACCACCTACAGCACAGTAAACCATGCACGCGCCGTCAAGAACACGCATAGAACGCTCAACTTCGATCGTGAAGTCAACGTGTCCCGGTGTGTCAATTACGTTAATACGGTGTTGTTCGAACTGGTTACCCATACCTTTCCAGAAGCAAGTTACTGCTGCTGAAGTAATAGTAATACCACGTTCTTGCTCTTGTTCCATCCAGTCAGTTGTTGCTGAACCTTCGTGAGTTTCACCTAGTTTGTGGCTCTCACCTGTGTAGAACAAAATACGTTCAGAAGTCGTTGTTTTACCAGCATCAATGTGTGCTGAGATACCAATGTTACGGTAACGAGAAATTGGGGTTTGACGAGCCATGATTTCTTGCATTCCTAAATTTTGTTGTTTAAAACAGGACGCTTTAAGCTGCTGAGCAGCTTAAAGCGATTCGATGACAAATCAGTGAAACCCGACTTACCACCCTCCTGAATAGGGGCTGTTTTATCCGCTTAGAAACGGTAGTGAGAGAAGGCTTTGTTGGCTTCAGCCATACGATGCACATCTTCACGTTTCTTGATCGCTGAACCTTTACCTTCAGCTGCGTCAAGCAACTCACCAGCAAGGCGTAACGCCATAGTTTTTTCAGAACGCTTAGCAGCAGCATCTACTAACCAACGCATCGCTAAAGCAGTACGACGGGATGGGCGTACTTCCATAGGAACTTGGTATGTAGCACCACCAACACGGCGTGCTTTTACTTCGACCATAGGACGAACTTTTTCAAGAGTAGTCTCGAAAAATTCAACTGGGTCTACTTTAGATTTTTCTTGAACGCGGTCTAAAGCACCGTAAACGATACTTTCAGCAATAGATTTTTTACCATCTTGCATTACGTGGTTCATGAACTTAGCGATTGTTTGGCTGCCGAACTTAGGATCCGGAAGGATTTCACGAGCAGCGACTACGCGACGTCTTGGCATTTTAATACTACCTATAAATATGACACTTCAGGTTTATCCAGCAGCAGTACAAAGTGTCATGTACTATTCGCTGGCCTTACTACACGTCGCTTGAATTTCACAAAATTAAATGCAGAAATCAGACAAGCGAGACGATAAAGGATTGCAGTTCTATACGTTTAAGAAAATGATCTAGTTAGATTATTTCTTAGGACGCTTAGTACCGTATTTAGAACGAGACTGGTTACGATCTTTAACACCAGCACAGTCTAAAGAACCACGAACGGTATGGTAACGTACACCTGGTAAGTCTTTAACACGACCACCACGGATAAGAACAACACTGTGCTCTTGTAGGTTATGGCCTTCACCACCGATATAGCTAGATACTTCAAAACCTGAAGTTAAGCGAACACGGCAAACTTTACGCATTGCTGAGTTAGGTTTTTTAGGTGTAGTTGTGTAAACACGTGTACAAACACCACGACGTTGTGGACAAGCCTTCAACGCAGGAACTTTTGATTTTTCAATCAAAGTCGTACGACCCTTACGGATCAACTGATTTGTTGTTGCCATGTGGCAATTCTCCCGTTAATAAAAAGCCCCAAAAAATACTACTTTTTGAGGGCATGCAATTGTAAGCCAAGAAGTAAAAATGGTCAACATTCAACATGACATCAAATATTGACCATTGTGTGCTTACAACGAAATTTTCAGAATGATTTGATCAACCATTCATAACTAAATTTATTGTTTTTTCTGTGAAGTAGGTAGTGAGTTTGCTGCTTCGTCTTTCTTTTTTGAATTACGACGCTTAGGGGGCACTTTTACCTGCACAATAGGTTCGCCTTGAGGCTGGTCTTTATCAGCGTCTTGAACACTTTCATTAGAAGCCGATTCCACATGTTTTTCAGCTAAGGCCTTAAGACCATCCTCAACACTGACCACTTCTTCTTTTTCAGACTCGGTAGATTTTGCTTCAATTTTAATTGCTGAAATTGAATCATTATGAACTGCAGACTCATCAACTTGAATAGACTCTTCTCCTTCAAGTTTTTTTGCAAACTCTTCAACCTCAACCACTAACTCATTATTGATTGACACTGCGGAATTCAATGCGAGTGAAGATTGCTTTAATAATTCTGTACCGCGCTCAAAGGCCTCCTGAACAGATACCTGCTCATCTGGATGTTGGAGAATGTACTTCTGTGCTCCTGAAAAAACAGCTCTAGCTTTAGTATGAGCCTCTTCCACCAAACGCCAGCTATATACTGCACCAATACCAGCACCAGCCACAGGTGCTAATTTAGATAAAATTGAAATTTGAGGAATCTGATTCAACCAATTCCATTTATAACCACCTTCAGGATTACTCAGCCAATTTTTTAAAGCCGTGAAGTCGTTACTAGAGCCCAATAGGGTTTGTAGCTGATGAGTATCTTGTGTTTCCAATAAATTTGCGACTGTTCTTAATGCCACTAAAAGTGTTTGCTTTTCCGCAATAACACCTAAATCGACTTGTTTGAATACATACTCAACGATCTCTTGCTCTTGACGATGATTAAGTTCAAAACCGTGCGCGCGCCCTTCTTGGTAAATACTACGCAACGTAAATGCCAACGAGAAAGGAATATCGATGGCCGTACCAACTACGCCTGTCGCACCAGACACTGCCCCCTGAACCGCTGCAATCAACTTATTTTGATTGGCTAATGCTTCACCGATACGATTCGCACGATCAGGGCTTGATTTAAGTTCATCCAAGCTTTTTGCACCAACTTCCTTTAATACATGCTCAACTGAACTTAACTCAGAAACAAAATCATTCAATTTATCAAAAAAATAATCTGCAACTTTGTTGTTTAAGTCCGGAGAGATAAAAGAAGCAACATTATTTAATTTACTGTAATGACGACCAAAAATTTTTTGAGAAACTTGAGGGACATGATCACGAAATAATTGTTGAGGGGTTTCGTACTTTTTTTGTTCAGTCATTTTTCTCTCATCTAAAGTTATGTCAATAATTTTTTGTGGATCAGGTTGTTGCGTCAATTTCGCAATTGATCCTGGTGCAACATGTTGTGCCAGTTCAAATCCAGTAGCACTGAGCTTTTTAGCCACTCCAAATGCTTTTAATACCAGTCCGCTAGATTGCTTATTATTAGAATTTGCCATTTACAACCCTCCTTCGCATTTATCACTTATGTTTAAAATTCTATGCGCAGTCAAGAGTTATCTCAACTTTATCGTGTTTTATTCGGTTGCAATATAGTGAACATATCTGCCAATAAGCGTTTTAACGCTGCGATATTGATTTGCCATAAGAATTTAAAATAGATTCTGATATCATGATACGAATTTTTGACAAGATCTTATGGACTTTTACATCCAATCAAATCATCGATGTGAATTTTTCCATAAAATGACTTCACCATAATAGGGAATTGTAAATGAAACGTGTTGTAATCACTGGTATGGGCATTAACTCATGCATTGGTAATACATTAGAAGATGTAAATCATGCCTTACAAAATGGTATTTCAGGCACACGTTTTAACCCAACTTATGCTGAACTTAATTTTAAAAGTCATGTTAGTGCTGCAGCAGAACAAAATTTTGACGGTATTGACCGTAAACTGAAACGCTTTATGGGTGTATGTGCGATGTATGCCTATAACGCTGCAGTCGCTGCGGTTGAAAATGCGGGTCTAACCGCTGAAGATCTTGCGGGCAATCCTCGTTATGGTATTGCGGGTGGTTCAGGCGGCAACTCTACAGCTTCTGTCGCTGAAATGATTGAACTTCTTGAAGAGAAAGGCGCACGTAAAATTGGCCCTTTCTTTGTTCCACGCAATATGTCAAATACTATTACAGCTAACGTTGGTGTGGCATTCAAATTACAAGGTATCGCTCACTCTATTACAAGTGCTTGTGCAACCTCAGCTGATGCCATTGGTTACGCATACAACCTGATTCAACTTGGCAAACAGGATCTAATGCTCGCTGGTGGTGGTGAAGAAGACCATTGGTCACAAAGTCTATTATTTGATGCAATGGGTGCTTTATGCTCAAAATATAATGACTCACCAGAAACCGCTTCTCGCCCTTACTCTGCTGATCGTGATGGTTTTGTCATTGCTGGCGGCGGTGGTTTCGTGGTACTTGAATCTCTTGAGCATGCTCAAGCGCGCGGTGCAAATATTCTTGCTGAAGTCGTTGCATATGCAGCCAACTCTGATGGTGCTGATATGGTCGCACCATCAGGTGAAGGTGCAACACGTTGCATCTTGATGGCACTTGATGAAGCAAAACAGCATGGTGTTGAAAAAATTGATTATGTAAATACACACGGCACATCTACACCAGCTGGTGATGTGACTGAATTGAAAGCAATGGAACGCGCATTCGGTGAAGGTCAAGTACCACCTTTAAGTTCAACAAAATCTATGACAGGTCATAGCTTAGGCGCTGCAGGTGTACAAGAAGCGATTTACTCTATTCTCATGATGCAGAATGACTTTATTGCACCAAATATCAACGTTACTGAGCTTGATGAAGGTGCAAAACCATTTGATATCGTACTTGAAAAACGCGATACAAAACTGAATACTGTAATGAGTAACAGTTTTGGTTTCGGCGGCGTAAATGCCTGCCTCATTTTCAAGAAATGGGAAGGCTAATTTAATTCCGCCCATAATGGGTGATTAGATGGATGCTCCTTCAGATGCTTTCCTATGGGTAAAAGCATTACATATTATTGCTGTGGTATGTTGGTTCGCTGCTTTGTTCTATCTACCACGGCTTTATGTTTATCATGCGATGAGTGACGATGCCATAAGTCATCAACGCTTTGAAGTCATGGAACGTAAGCTTTATCGTGGCATTATGTGGCCTGCGATGATCGCAACATTGATCACTGCACATTTTTTAGTGGACTGGGGTGATGCAACTCGACATTATCATGAAGCTTTATGGTTTTATTTAAAAGTTGGTTTAGTCGGATTACTGGTCATATACCACCTAGTGTGTGGATATTACCGTAAAAAACTCATTGATAATGCACACTATAAAAGTCATAAGTTCTGGCGCTATTTCAACGAAATGCCCACATTGATCTTATTCGCAGTTGTAATTTTAGTTGTGGTCAAACCTACATTCTAACTAAAGAATATAAAAAAACCTCCATTCGTGGAGGTTTTTTCTTTCTCTAAAAATTAATTATGGTTACGCTTACGCATACGTGGTTTATAAAGAACACGGTATGTTACAGCTAACAGAATCAACCAGATTGGGCTAATCATCAAAGCTTTAAGCGTGTCTGGCTCTAAACTTAAAATGATTAATGCAAATAGCAAAAATGCCAATACAACGTATGACATTGCCACTCCACCCGGCATTTTAAAATTCGACTTTTCATGTAGCTCAGGTCGCAATTTACGGTAGCGTATATAGCACACCATGATAATCGCCCAAATACTAATGAAAAGAATCACACACAGCGAACTTGCTAATGTAAAAGCTTCCATCGTATTTGGCACAAAATACTGAAATGCTGCACCGGCCATAATAAATGTACATGAAAAGATTAATCCCTTAGCAGGTACGGCACGACTTGAAAGTTCTGCTAGCTTTTGAGGGGCTTGGCCGTCACGGGCCAATCCAAATAACATTCGACTGGTAGAAAAGACACCACTGTTCATGGAAGACATCACAGAAGACAAAACCACTAGGTTCATAATCACAGCAGCTGAACCAATACCCGCAAATAAGAATAATGTGACAAATGGACTTTGATCTGCTGGGATATTGATCCAAGGTGTCACAGACATAATCATGATCAACGAAAGCACATAGAAAATGATAATACGTGTCGGAATAGCATTAACCGCTTTTGGTAAATTTTTTTCAGGATCTTTGGTTTCCGCAGCCATCGTCCCGAGTAACTCTACACCAACAAAGGCAAACATTGCGATTTGAAAGCCTGCCAAAAAACCCATGGTTCCTTTCGGGAACATTCCACCATGAGACCAAATGTTACTGAAGCTTGCAACAGCACCACTTGGTGACTGAAAACTCGTAAACACCATGAAGGCACCCACCAAGATCAATCCAATAATGGCTAGAATTTTGATTAATGCAAACCAAAACTCAATTTCACCAAAAAGTTTTACAGTGACTAAGTTAATTGCGAGTATGAATAAGACACATCCTGCACTAATCGCTGCTTGCCCCATTGGGGTAAACATTTGATCTGGAGGTAACCAAAAACTGAGATAATTGATAATTGCTGCTAAATCAGCAATACCGACCAAAATCCATCCCAGCCAATAGGACCAACCAATATAATACCCTGCACCTGGTCCAATGAGATCATGTGCCATATCAATAAATGATTTGTAGTGCAGATTAGATAAAAGAATTTCACCAAGGGCACGCATCAAGAAAAAAAACATAGCACCAATAATCATATAAATGATGATGATTGAAGGTCCTGCAAGTGAAATCGTTTTTCCTGAGCCCATAAACAACCCTGTACCAATCGCTCCACCGATGGCGATGAGTTGTAAATGTCGATTTGAAAGCTTACGCTGTAATTCATTGGGAGATGATTGTTCATCAATATTTGTGGTTGTCATTATTCAACATCCTTTTACACCATCTAATCTAATCGATCAGCCTAAATTCCGCTTCAAACTGAGATTCGAGAGATTTTGTTATTATGAGAGGAGCCATAAATGACTCTTCCTCGTGAATTCTTACTTATATTCAGTTATTTCAATGCAGCAATCACTGCGATTTCAATTAACCATTCTGGATTAACTAAGTCAGCCTGAATGGTTGCTCGTGATGGTGGTATTGAATCCTCCATCCATTCAATCCAAATTTGATTGAAGATTTGAAAATCTTCCAAATTCTTCACGAAAACTTGTGCTGACAATAAACGAGATTTATCTGTGCCTACTTGAGCCAAAAGAGCGTCGATCGTATTCAGCACATCTTTCGTTTGTAAGGCGATATCAGGCGTCGTAATCTTAGGTACTTGACCAGAAAGATAAGCCACTTGATTAAAGACTGTAACTGCACTCATCACGCCATTACTATTGAATTTTTGAATATCCTGATTTTGCATATTAATTCCTTGATTACTCAGTATCGATCCTAGTGTTGATCGTTGAATTTTTAACATTAAATTTCTAGAACAAATGGAACCCGCGTCGTTACGCCACACATTAACTCATATCCCACAGTACTCGCTCCTGCAGCGACCTCATCAATCGGTAACAAACTTCCGTACTTTGAGACGCCCCACAGTACGACTTCACTGCCAATTTTTGCATCTTCAATATGCGTGATATCAACAGCTAGCATGTCCATACTTACACGACCAATTAAAGAAGTTTTTTGCCCATTCACAAGCACTGCTGTGCCAGATTGAGTAATCCGTTGATATCCATCTGCATATCCACAAGCGACAATGCCAATTTTCATAGCTTGTTCTGCAAAAAATGTCGATCCATAGCCAATACTTTGCTGAGGATTAATTTCTTGAATTGCAATCAATTCACTTCTTAAAGACATTGTTGGTTTTAAGTCCCAATCTTGAATAGTATGGGTTGGATAATCCGGTGAACTCCCATACAACATAATGCCACTACGTACAATGTTAGAGTGGACATGATTGGCATGTCTAAGAATGGCTGCGCTATTACTTACTGAGCAAGGACCACCTAAAGCACTGACGATTTGATTGAATACTGAAATTTGATAGTCAACGCCAACCTGATTCAAGCGCTCGCCATCAGCATCAGAAAAATGTGTCATGTGAGTGATTGATGACACTTGCGGCAATTCAGTTAACAGACTCCAAATTTCAGAGTAACGTTGAGGTTGGAATCCTAAACGATTCATGCCACTGTTCATTTTCAGAAAAATATTAAAATGAGCATCTAAACCGCACCGATTAATCCATTCGAATTGAATCTCATTATGAACGGTAAATTGAAGTTCCAAATCATGACACAACTGTAAATCCGCTTCTTGAAAGATACCTTCCAAAAGCAAAATTGGGCCTTTCCAACCTAAATCTCGAACTCGTTGTGCTTCACTCAGCTCTAGAAGTGCAATCCCATCAGCATCCTTTAAGGCTGAATAAATGCGCTCGATCCCATGGCCATAAGCATTAGCTTTTACAACAGCAAAAATTTGGGCATTTGGCACATGTTGCTTAGCAACTTTCAAATTATGTTTGATTGCGTTTAAATGAATGACAGCCTGTATCGGGCGAGACATATTCCTTGTCCTATTATATTTTTTAATAGCAAACCACGCAGCCTTTAAGCTGCGTGGTTATAACGTTGAATTGAAAGTCCATCGGTACTAATCTCTGGAGTCCGATTCAGCACTAAATCACTAATCAGCTTTCCAGAACCACATGCCATGGTCCAGCCGAGCGTGCCATGTCCAGTATTTAAAAATAGATTCTTATATTTAGTCGCACCGATAATAGGCGTACTGTCTGGTGTCATCGGTCGTAGTCCCGTCCAGAAACTGGCTTGTGCCATATCTCCACCTGGGAACAAATCACGTGTTACCATCTCTAAGGTGCCACGGCGATCCTCATTTAACTCTTTATTAAAACCACTTAACTCAGCCATCCCACCAACACGAATTCGTTGATCAAAACGAGTTATTGCAATCTTGTAGGTTTCATCCAATACGGTTGATTGAGGCGCATATTGCGCATCCACGATAGGTATAGTTAATGAATATCCCTTTACTGGATAAATGGGCAAATCTAGACCTAATGGTTTAATAAAATCTCGTGAATAGCTACCGAAGGCAAGTACATAACGATCTGCTGTAAGTACTTGACCGTCGACAACAACGCCTTTAATTTCATCACCTTCAACTACGAGTTTTTCAACATTTTGATTAAATTTAAACTCAACACCAATACCTTTTGCATATTCAGCAAGCGCGTTGGTAAAGATATAGCAATCACCAGTCTCATCATTTGGAAGATGTAAGCCACCGACTAATTTGTCTTTAACTTCCGCTAATGCAGGTTCAACTCGACCTAGACCTTCACGATCTAATAACTCAAATTCGACACCTGTTTCTTTTAAAACTTCAATGTCTCGTTGAACTGCGTCTAATTGCGCATCCTTACGAAAAATTTGTAATGTTCCTTTTGAACGATTCTCATAAGATATGCCAATATTTTCGCGTAATTCTCTTAAACAATCTCGACTGTATTCAGCAACACGTACCATACGCTCTTTATTGATGGCGTAATGTGCCGCATTGCAGTTCTTCAACATTTGAGCCATCCATTTCAGCTGCCACAAGCTTCCATCTACATTAATTGCTAATGGTGCATGATGTTGAAACATCCATTTAACCGCTTTAAATGGAATTCCTGGTGCGGCCCATGGTGTAGAATACCCAGGAGAAATCTGTCCTGCATTGCCAAAACTCGTTTCTTCGGCAGGACCTGATTGACGATCTAATACAGTGACGCTTGCTCCTTGTTGCGCTAGGTAATACGCACTTGCAACACCAATGACACCACTACCTAATACAATAACGCGCATGAACTATCCCTCAGCACTGTGTAGTTTATTTCACTAGTATATTTTTGCTTTAATAGTTTTTTTCACTCTTTTAATCGTTATAATTTAGGTAATTTAAGGGTTTTATCCTGAAAAAATTAAAAAATAAGGAAATTATTCATGCGGAAATTAGATCGCACTGATCGTATGATTTTAGATATTCTGCAAAAGGACGGTCGTATTGCCATTAGTGAACTGGCTGCAAAAGTAAATCTTTCTACAACCCCATGCTCGGAAAGAGTGAAAAGACTAGAAAGAGATGGCATTATTATGGGCTATTACGCCCGATTAAATCCGGAGTTATTGGAGCGTAATTTACTCGTCTTTCTAGAAATTAAGTTATCGGCGAAATCTGGAGATGTTTTTGATCAAGTCGCCAAGAATTTAGTTGAGATACCTGAGGTATTAGAGTGTCATTTAATTTCAGGTGAATTCGATTACTTGGTGAAAGCGAGACTAAAAGAAATGAGTGCTTATCGCCAACTACTGGGTGACCTGCTTAAAATGCTTCCCTCCTCTGCATCCTCCCATAGTTACATCGTGATGGAAGAGGTCAAAGAGTCCTTGTACTTGGATCTAAGCTAAGCTACGAAGAGCAATCTCTTGAGAGTTGCTCTTGAGCCCAAATTTCGGCTTAGATTAATCAACGTAATTTAAAATTTGATGGAAAGCTTGAATTCTGGCTTTGGGTGCAGCAGCGGCTAACTCTGCATCACTGCCATAACCGTATTCCACCGCAATCGTTTCAATCCCATTTTTTCGAGCACCGATAATGTCATGCTCTCGGTCCCCTACCATTAAACAGGTTTCTGGCTTAATTTTTTCTCGCTCTAAAATATATGCAATAAGTTCAGCTTTATTGGTGCGGTCACCATTTAACTCACTGCCATAGGCATAATCAAAATACGGTGTGAGATTGAAATGTTCAAGAATTTTCTGGGCATACACCTCAGGCTTTGCAGTAGCTAAAAACAATCTGTAACCTTTGTTCTTAAGTGTTGCCAATGTCTCTGCTACATCTTCAAATAATAAATTTTCAAATAAACCTTTTACAGCAAAGCGTTCACGATAACCAAGTAAAGCCTGTTCCGCCAAATCATCATTCACATCAACCTTCAAAATTTTGGCCAACGAGGCTTTTAAAGGTGGTCCAATAATCCAATCAATATTCTCATCCTCCGCGATAAGATGACCTACTTTTTCTAAACCATAACGTGCAGAAGTCGTAATACCCACTTTAGGATCAGTTAGCGTTCCATCTAAATCAATGAGAATATTTTTAATCATGCTGTACCTTTTTTAGAAATGCTATCGAGACTTCTCAGAAACTTGCCTATACTACTCCAAATTGATCGATGAAGGACATTGTTGTGCGCCCTACTGTATTGTGCTTTTCTGGTTTAGATCCATCTGGTGGTGCTGGCTTACAAGCAGATATTGAAGCGATCGGCCAAAGTGGTGCTCATGCAGCAATCGCATGTACAGCGTTAACCATTCAAAACTCTCAACAAGTTTTTGGATTTGAAGCAACCTCAAAAGATTTACTGCTGGCTCAAGCGAATGCTGTAGTGAACGATCTTCCTATCAAAGTAGTGAAATCTGGCATGCTCGGCACTACCGACAATATCGCCGCTTTGGCAGAATTCCTAAGAGCACATCCTGATTTCCAATACGTACTCGATCCAGTTTTGGTTGCCAATAGTGGTGGCTCATTAGGAAATCAAGCAACATTGGTCAAGGCTTTTGTTGAATTGATTCCTCTTGCTACGATTCTTACACCGAATACCGTTGAACTTCGCGCATTAACAGGCTGTGAAGATTTAGATCAAGCTACACAGAAGTTATTTGAAATGGGTGCTAAAGCTGTATTAGTCAAAGGTGGTCACGAAGACACACCGACTTATATTAGAAATGCACTCTACATCAACGGTGACATGGTCTCTGAAACAAAATGTCCTCGTCTTGAAGGTGAGTATCATGGTTCAGGCTGTTCTCTTGCTAGTTTTATTGCAGGGAGGTTGGCACAAGGTGATCAAATTAAAAATGCAGTTCACCATGCGGAAACATGGCTATTTGGTGTATTAAAACGTGCTGAAATCCCAGTTGAAGGTGGCCAAAGAATTCCAAAACGCTTCTAAATAAAAAGCCCACTGACTGTGGGTTTTTTTTTATTAATCTTTTAGTCTTTCTTTGACTGATCGGATATGTTCTCTATTGGTTTTCCACGATTTTTGAAGCGCTGCTTTTTCAATACGATATTTAATTCTCTGTAGTCTACGATCATCAATCACTTTCATTTGGTAGCTTTTAACTTCTTCAATCCAACTTTTACCCCAATGAACATGTACAGGAATTGGTGTTTTAAACTCACAATTAGGCACGAAAACTATTAACCCATGTATCGACAGATTTGAATCGATTAAATCTTTTAACAATCCCTCTAAAACCTTTATATGCTTGTAGTTTTGGTGCAATGGATTTTGAAATTTATGGCTAGATTTATAAATTTTTTGAGTCCACATTTTTTGATGTGATGAGCCAAAAATCCAACCTTTATAGTTTTTGGTCTCAATCACAAATATTCCATAAGGACTCAATAAAATATGGTCAATCTGTGTGGTCTGATTGTCCTGATCCAAAAATGTTAGATCATTCAGTAAAATATAGTCCTCATTCAAAATTTTTTTTGCATGATATTGGACAATGTATTCACCCAATTTTCCTTTGATATAAGGTACAAACATTTTGAATACAGGGATGATTGCTAGAACTAAGATCAACCACCATAACTGCGATATGAGATTAAAAACAATTGTAATTATAGGATTTTCATTAGACATAATTTTTGTATTTCATATGTTTATGTTGTTATAACATCACCACTTATCATCTTCAAGCTGCAGTAGCTTAAGCTTATTTTCCACACCTCCTGAAAATCCGACCAGCTTGCCATTGACACCTATTACACGATGACAAGGTACAATGATCGCGATAGGATTTTTCCCATTGGCCAAGCCTACCGCTCGAACCGCTTTTACATTCCCAACATCCTCAGCAATTTGCTTATACGTTCTAGACTCTCCAAAAGGAATTTTTAACAGCGCATTCCATACCGAGCGTTGGAATTCTGTCCCATAAAGTTCTATGGGCAAATCAAATACCTGACGTTGTTTTAAAAAATATTCGCGAAGCTGTGTTTCGGCAATGCATAAAATCTCGTGATCATCCCGCTGAATTACGATTTGATTTCGGATAAACTGAGGAAGTGCATTCTCCCAAGCGACAACAATCAATGCTCGATCATGAGCAACCAATTGAAGTTCACCGACAGGTGTCATTATTTTTTTTAAATAAAATTGAGTCATTTTTTAATCGCCTGAAAGTTGAATCATCTAACTATGTTGATGATAACTTCATCAAGACCAAACCCGAAATAATCAATACTGCAGCGATCATTCTCATTGCATTTGCAGGTTCTCCAAGAATAAAAATCCCAACCACAAATGAACCTACAGCGCCTATGCCTGTCCATACGGTATAAGCTGTCCCGAGTGGCAAAGTTTTCATCGCATGGGAAAGTAAAGCAAAACTTGCGATCATGAAAACGATCGTCAAAATACTGGGTGTCAATTTGGTGAATCCATCTGAAACTTTCATAAAATAGGCCCAGACCACTTCCAACAACCCTGCAACAATCAAGACTAACCAAGCCAAAATAAACCCTCTCTCAATTAAAAAAAGCAGCGTATGGATACGCTGCCTTAAATCTTACGCTGAAGCTAATTTCATCATGACTAAACCTGAAATAATCAGAATAGCCGCAATCATCCGCATTGCTGTCGCAGGCTCACCCAGAATAAAAATGCCGACTAAAAAAGACCCTACTGCACCAATCCCCGTCCAAATCGTATAGGCAGTTCCCAGAGGGAATGTTTTCATGGCATGTGCCAACAACCCAAAACTGAGAACCATAAAAAATAGAGTAATTGCAGTCGGTGTGAATTTAGTAAATCCTTCAGACATTTTCATACTATATGCCCAAACGATCTCAAATAAACCCGCGAGAATAAGAATAAACCAAGCCATGATGCCTGCTCCCAATTAAAATAATTTAAGAGTCAGGCCGTCCTGACGATTTTTCTCAGAGAAATGAGGGAGGTCGTTCCTCCAAATGATGGTTGAATTATATCAACACACGCACAAAATAGGCGCAATTTTACAATTTTTGACCCAAAATACACCTACAAAAAATAGGTCATTATCGGACTAGCTTTTCTAGATTATTTCTGCATTTTTAGGCTATTGAATTACAAAGGCGATCGCTATTGGCAGATAGAAGACTAAATCCGCACTAAATTAAAACACTTTACTGCACTATAGAATCACTGGTCTGGGATGTTTAAATTGATTTTTTATCTCGCTCTTTTAAGACTTATTCACGAAGATAAGCCAAATAATGAGCAACGAAAATTTCTCCCCCAAACAATACAACAGAAAAGATAAGAAGATCCATTTTTTGTAAAAAAGGACTCAAATGAGTCCTTTTTATACATTTATTGTCTAATAAACAAACCATTGAACTAAATATGATTATAATCTAATCAAATTATCCAGACTGTTATCAACACAGATATCCACCACGTTATCCATAGACTTATCCACAGATGTGTGTAGTGTTATACATGTTTCGGATCAAACGTTAATTGAACCTACTTTCGCCAACTCTGCACGCATTTCATCAATTACAGCTTTATAATCTGGCTTTCCAAAAATGGCAGAACCAGCTACAAACATATCTGCACCAGCTTCAGCGATTTCACGAATATTTGCTGGACCAACACCACCATCAACTTCTAAGCGAATATCTTTACCAGATGCATCAATAATTTTGCGTGCTTCACGAAGTTTATCTAGCGTCATTGGGATAAATTTTTGTCCACCGAAGCCAGGGTTGACGCTCATTAATAAGACTTGATCCACTTTATCCAGTACATAATCAAGGTAATGTAAAGGCGTTGCAGGGTTAAAAACTAAACCTGCTTTAGCACCACCAGCTTTAATCAGCTGCAATGAACGGTCGATATGGTCTGATGCTTCTGGATGAAAAGTGATGATATCTGCACCCGCTTCTAAGAAATCTCCGATCATACGATCGACTGGTTTCACCATAAGATGAACGTCAATTGGGGCCTGAATACCATATTTTTTAAGTGCCTTACATACACCAGCACCAAAAGTTAAATTTGGTACATAATGATTGTCCATTACATCGAAATGGACCACATCTGCACCTGCTTCAAGTACGTTTTCGACTTCTTCACCTAAGCGAGCGAAATCAGCAGATAAAATCGATGGAGCAATTAAGAATGGCTTGGACATGTCAGGACCTGGCGGGAAATTAGAATTCAAAAGTTGATTATAGCAAAACTTCGTTTATTCATTCCTTCGAAATTACTGCTATTTAAATTTCAACTCAAAATGCAAATCGTTGATAAAAAAATCTTCAAGGACGGAATATGACTTATGCAAAGCTATGTTGCATATTCGGAACAACCTTATGGTGAGATGAATGTTAAGATACAATAAATTTCAAGCATTACGGTAAATAATGAAAACAACCACAACGATAGACAGCTCCGAAGCATTACGTATCGCTAAACGATTAAGCAATCATTGGAAACATAAATTTGATGTCGCCAATACCGATGACCAATATCAAATTTTTATGCCAAAAGTGACAGTTGAATTATCAATACAACCTGATCAACTTCATGTCAGTATTGTGAATAAAGAAGAAATATCTTTAGAAGAATTAATACGACTAGAAAATGTCGTGCTTGATCATATCAATCGCATGGTTCAAGCTGACTATCAAGTTATATGGTCTAGAGAAAGTTAAAGAAAAACCGACATAAAGTCGGCTTTTCATTATTGTTGCTGTTTAAATTCAGTAACACGGCGAATTCGTTCTTCAGTGGCAGGATGACTTGCAAAGAGATCAAGAATTTTTGATTGATCTTCGTCTTCTCCCATATCATCACTCATACGTTTTAAAAAGTTTGCAAAATGCACTGTATCCATTTCATGTTTATGCATGAGTTCTAGCGCATACTGATCTGATTCTAACTCAAACTTCCGTGAATATCCTGCACCAATCATGGCAACTGGCAAAGTCGCAATTAAATCCGATCCATCACCAGTGATAGCAATATAAAGTACGCTGAATCCTAGGCTCGAAAGACCTTGTTGTAAGCTGTGACGTTTTAATAAATGTGCTTGTTCATGTGCCAAAACGCCGATAATTTCCTGATCATTCTTGGCAAGCTTCACTAATTCATCGGTGAGATAAATTGTATTGTTTGGCAATGCGAGTGCATTGGCTCCAAGCGAGGTACCTTCCCTAAATTTCAACTGAGCGGGACGACCCTCAGCAACATATTTCAGATAATCCGCGAGAATCCGATCCTGTCTTTGCTGTGATAACTGAGAAGGTTTAGAGTATTCGGCTAAATAAACTTCTGCCTGACCACCCAAACGATTCAGCGTATTTTCTGGCAGCTGGAAAGCAACAATGTGCGATGCCGTCGGTATTCCCCATTTAATGACGGAGAAACCAAGTGCGACCACGAAAATAACACTAAAAATAATCAACGATGGTGTACGTTCAAGTTTCCATACTTTTTGATGAAAATTTTTATGCTCAACAGGCAACCATTCAGGAAGCTGACGCTCATGAAATTCAATCCTAGCGTCATGTGTTAACTCTAAAGCTGGATTACGTCGACCAATTTTACCAAGCAATACCATTTCATCTGCATGATAGTAGACTGTTTTCACTTCGCCTTTATCTGTATAACTGACAGCGATACTGTCTTGATTAGCAGGGCGAATCTGTGCTGTAAAAGGCTTAGAAAGAACACCATCATAATATGTCACTGTGAGAGGTTGATTCATTGAATTAACTCCTAAAGTGAAATATCAATATCAAAAATATCACTAATTTCTTCCGCGATGGCACTATGATCACTTTGCGCAATATTCATCATCAGGTTTGGATCATCATTTAATTCTAAGCTCATCGACTCAACTTGGTATCGATAAATGCGAATAGCAGCCCATGCTGACAATAATCCTAAACTTAAGATTCTAGCGATCCAATTACTCGCAACAATCCATGCATAGCGCCATTGATTACAACTGGTCTTAAACTGACTGCTGTTGAGTGTTGTGCTATTCCACGTAGTAATAAAAATTCGTGCCTGTATTAACGGACCAATAAACAACATTCCAATCGCATAAACGGCAAAGATCATCATCAGCATCATATCCATTCCATGACCACTGAGTATTGATAATGTCGAACCACCAAATCCGATGAGCATAAGAATCAATACAAAGAGAATCATGGGAACATATACTGCTCGCATATAACTAGGCCAGTCATTGTTTAATTGAAATTTGAGTTGTCCAACGTACAAATGATTAAGCGTATATTTTTTATAAATCCAAATTGCGACAGGGCTAAATATACCTAATGTAAAAATGGTGATAGCAAGCGCAATTAAAAATTGTTTATAGGCTTCTTTATTCGTGCCAGAAAAATAAAAACGACTGTTCCCAAATTTACTGTTGCGCGCATTAAATCGAATTGTGGCTCGTACCAACCATGGAAGAGCAATATAAATAATCAGTCCACCAAATGCTGCTATCGTCATATCCATATATGAGGCAATCGCAAATATTGCCCAAATGCCAATGGCTATCAGTCGACCAATCAAAATTTTAGTCGGTAAACCAGTAAAATCAAAAAAGCGATGAAAAAATTCGGTATTGTTATAAAAATATCTTAAACGACGTACTTTCGCCCATGGCGCATATAGGCTCAATGTCGCAATCGTCAATAAAATATTGACGATCCATATGCCAAAGTACTCCATCGCATTGCCATGAAATTTAAATTTAAATACTTTCCCCATATAAATCGGTCGATTTTCATCTGCATCAGATAATGGAAATGGATCGTTGATGAATGGTAAGGGTGCTTGTTCAGCGGAGTGTTCTGATGAATTCATTATTATTTTCTCTGATTATAAAAATGACATCCCGAGAGATGTCATCATTCAACATGGTTTAAATGTGATATCGCACACATTATAACGAACTTAAGTATGAATATCTTAAAATTCAAATGAGATTAATTTTGCAATTGTAAAGCATGGAATTGCAGATGATCATCAATAAAACTTTGGATAAAGAAGTATCCATGATCATAACCCTCATGCTCCCGCAATGTGAGCTTTTGACCTACGGTTTTACATGATTCAGCAAATAGTGCTGGATTAAGTTGAGCATAAAACTGATCTGCAACCCCCTGATCAATTAAAACTTCGTGATATAGAGCACCCTTTGCTTTCACGAGTTCATTCGCATCATGTGCTTTCCATAACTCACGTTCTTCTCCGAGGTAAGCTGAAAATGCCTTTTCACCCCATGGACAAATTGATGGCGCACAAATCGGTGCAAATGCTGAGACTGACTTAAATAAGTCTGGATACTTCCAAGCAAGCGTGAGTGCACCGTGTCCTCCCATGCTGTGACCAAAAATACCAATCCCCTCATCCTGTACAGGAAACGATGTAAGAACTAGAGAATACAGCTCCTGTATAAGATACGACTCCATCTGATAATGCTCAGCCCAAGGTGCTTGAGTTGCGTTTAAATAGAATCCAGCCCCTTGCCCTATATCCCAAGAATCCCCGAACGCCACGTCGTCACCACGAGGGGATGTATCTGGAGCAATCAATATAATTCCCAATTGTGCAGCTAAACGTTGTGCGTGTGCTTTGATGACAAAAGTTTCTTCAGTACAAGTCAAACCTGCAAGATAGTACAACGCAATACATTTTTGACCTTCGAGTGCCTGTGAAGGTAAAAATACAGAAAATTTAGTCGGATTTTTCAAAAACTTTGAATTGATCTGATAAACACGTTGTTCACCATCAAAACATTTATTCTTTTGAACCAATTCCATTGCACTGCCTCACACATTTAATTTTTAAAACATCATCGCATATTCGTAAACTGAGCACTTTCACTCTGGTGTTCACTACTTACGGTTGATAATCCAACCTGAGGAAATAATCTCTTTTCAAGTTGCGGCAACATAATTTCCATATTCTTACCAATGACCCATTGTGGCTCTGATGGCATAAACCCTTGTGCATTTTCCCAATGCGCAATATTGACTGATGCATCTTCAAAGGCTTCACGTAAGCTATTTTTTTCACGCATCGCTAAATCAAAGAAAGCACGTCCAAAATAAGTCGAGTCTGCATCATTTGAACAACCAAAAGACTCTCGATCTGCTGCAGCTGCAGTAATGACTAATGTATCTGGCGATTGCAACGCTGGAATAAAACTACCAGAGAAACATGATGAAATCACAATGACTCTCCACCTGATCCCTGATTTATCAAGCGTTTGGCGCAACCATTTTGGATCTATGTCTTCCAAATCAATTGGCGTATTCTCCATTTGAAATTGGTTACTCAATCCATGGGAAGTCATATAAAGAAACAGGACATCACTTTCACGATTCATCTGAGCGCCAATACGTTGCAATGCCAAATCAATACTGGTCTTTGACGCAATTGGATATTCTTCGCGAGTCGCAGGATTATTAATTAACGCAATTGAACGACCAAAGGTTCCGAAACGCGTATCAAATTGATCTTTAAATCTTTGAATTTCCAATTTGAATACATCTTGATAACTTGCACCAGCTACGCCCATAAAATACCAATGAGAGTTCGCAAACTCTCCAAATTGGATCTGTTCAAGCGCCTGATTTAATAATCTGCTTTGCGCGTAAAATGATTGTTCTGAAATACTTGGAGGCGCCTCATCTACCTTCCAAATTGGTTGACTTTGTGACGAAATCTGCCACACAAAAAGTGTAAAAAACGTGGCGATCATGATGAGCAGTCGCTCCCACCAAGGCCATTTTAATTCACGCGAAAAAACCCAAACAACAGCTAAACTTTGCCAAACAAACAATAAAGAAAATATGTGCTGCAAATGATCAACAAGGAAATTAGGTTGATAGTCAAAGTTATTAAAATAATATTGGATAAGACACTGAATCAAAACAATATGTGTGTCTAGTACTAACCAAAGTAATGCCGGCACCAACATCAAACGTGGATTATTAGTACGCTGTGAAAGGAAAATCCCAACAATTAAAGCAATAAATGGCCAGAGCGCATAACTTACTAATCCTTGAGAATTAAATTCTCCAGCACCATTCGATAACAACCAGCTAAATAAAGAGCTCGCTGAACCTCCAAGAATTCCCCAAAAAATAAGTTGAAGAATTGATGGCCTTACAATCTGAAGTGATTTCCTTGAACCTAAAAATAACCAAATCCCTGCAAGCTGGTTACTTTTTAAATCATGCCAAAAGTTAATTGAAGGTTTAAGGTCTATCATAAGATTACTGTGTAGGTGCTTGGATCAGCTTTTTTAAGTTTATGCTCGGTTAAATAATTATCAATGCTACTTTTAACTATATAACAATTTTTCGATTATTTTTGAGTCATTTACTAAACTACTCAGAAACAATCGTTTGAAAATAGGCATCAAATCGACATGCATCACCTAACCATTGATGATCAGGTTTTTGCGCATTGAGATAAACAGCATGCCTTGGTCGCTTTACAATAACTCGCTTAGCAACGCTTTGAGCCAATGCCAACAATTCTTCACCTAAATCCATCTCTCCATCTTCAGGCAACAGAAGATGTAACAGCTGCATTTGTTTTTTAACTTGCGCTTGTTTTTTAATGGCATTTTGATTCTGATCGCGCTGTGGAAACATTGGATCTAAATATACTACATCAGCATCGACGTGTTGGTTTTCACATTGCTTAAGATAATCAGCGGAATCTGAAAAAACCAGCTGAATACGCGCAACAATACTCTTTAAAAATGGGTCAAGACTCGCTTGTTGATGAGTAGATTCTAACAAAGTATATAAAATTGGATGTCGTTCAACTAATGTGACATTTGCCCCTAAATGTGCCATCAGTAAACTGTCATGCCCAAGCCCTGCGGTGGCATCAATGAGCTGGGGTTTTTCAGATAACTGGCATGCCCTCGCAATCATTTCAGATTTCAAGCTAGCACGTTTTAAGCGACCGACTTCGGCTTTCCAATCAGGTTGCATACGCATGCCCTGTGCGCACAGCCACAACCCATCTTGATCAACACAAAGCGCAAGTTCAGGATGATGTCTGAAAAATCGAGCATTCAATTTTTCAACCTCTTCGATTGTTGACTGCACCCCACGAGAAGAAAGCACAGCATTAAAATGCTGTGCTTTCTCAAGAAAATCTCGTTCAGCAAATAAGCGTATTTCGCTTACCATAATTTCCAACCTGTAAATGCAAAGAGAAGGATCACTAAACCTGAAGCAATTCGATACCAAGCAAAAATCATAAAATCACGTTTTGCGACATAGGCAACCAAAGCTCGAATGAGTAATAAAGCTGAGACAAATGAAACAATCAACCCAGTTGTCAACACTGCCCAATCTTCAGCAGTCTGGAACACATCATAGCTTTGATATAAATCTAATAATCCAGCACCAATAATGACTGGAATTCCAAGAAAGAATGAAAATTCGGTCGCTGCTTTGCGGGAAACGCCTAAAAACATTGCCCCGATGATCGTAGCACCAGAACGTGACGTACCTGGGATCAAAGAGAGCACTTGAATTAAACCAATCCAAATTGCATCTTTATAACTGAGCTCTTCAACTTCTTTGACACGTATTCTTGGGGGATTTTTTTCTACCCAAATGATAATTAAACCACCCACAATCAGGCCAATTGCAATCGCGTAGTTATTAAATAATAGCTCTTTTACTGTTTGCCCAAAGGTCAAACCTATTGTAACAATTGGGATTGAAGCCAAGATTAAACCAAATCCGAGTCTTCTACCTTGTGCTTCGCCAGTGACCATACCCGTTGCAGCACCCCATAAGCGCGACCAATATTCATAAATAACCGCTGCGATTGCCCCCATTTGAATGGCAATCACAAAGACATCACTTTTTTCCTTGGTCCAGAAATTCATGAGTTCAGCGGCTAAAATTAAATGGCCTGTACTAGAAATGGGTAAAAACTCAGTAATACCTTCAACGATACCCATAATTGCCGCTTTAAGCAGCAGTAAAAGATCCATAGAAATTCCTAATTATGCTTTGCCTTGTTCTGGAATTTTTTTCCACGCATTGTCACGTAAATAAACGGGTAGTGCGAGATCGGCACTGAGCCATTGTTCTTTTAAAGCATGTTCACGTGCAATCGTCGCTATATCCTCAGCAGTTGCTTGGACATGTGAATAATCATTTAATTCGGGATGAATACATTTTGTTCCTGAACCAATCATTTGAAACTTTTGATAGGCTGCAGCATTTTCATAATTTAATAATTGCTCTTCATCCACCAACTGCATTAAACCTTGAGCATTTAACTGAAAACTTGCAATGTAGACCTCACTCATTCTTGCATCAAGTACAGCCGTAACTTCTGTCAGTTGATACATTCGATAAGCAGCCTGTGCCAGAGCTTGAAGGGATGAAACAGGAATCACAGGCACGTCATGTGACCATGCAAGTGCCTGAGTGACTGCTGCATTAATACGCACACCGCTGAATGAGCCAGGACCACGACTAAAAGCGATCGCATCCAAATCTGAAACGTGTACTTCAGCTTGCTGAAAAGCTGCTTCAATCATTGGGAGGATAGATTGGGTCTGCGCTTTTGCACGATCATCTAGTTGATAAAAAAGTACTTGATTCTCATCAATTAACGAAACTGAGCACTGCTCATTGGCAGTTTCTAATGCAAGCAATTTCATGCATGCCCCTATAAATCGTTAAAAATGGTGCTAATCATACTCCACTCGAATTATTCCTGCGAGAGCAGATCTGTTCAGATTTAGTGATTATTGAACGCTCGTATCAATCTCAACACTTATATTTAAAATTCAAATTTTTCAAGCTGAGTGAAATTTTTGAAATGATGCGCATAATGCATCGCACTCATTTTGAGTTTAGCTTCTGCAAACTCATCTAATGTTTTAATTACTTTGCCAGGAGAGCCCATCACCAATGAATTATCTGGGATGATTTTACCTTCTGGAATCAACGCATTCGCGCCAATAATGCAATTTTTACCGATTACAGCATTATTTAATATGACGGCGTTGATACCAATCAAACTATTATCTCCAATCGTACAACCATGTAACATTGCTTGATGACCAATGGTGACATATTGCCCAACATTCAATTCAATGCCGGGATCAGTGTGTAAGACGGCATTTTCTTGAATATTACTGAAATCACCAATACGAATTTTGCAGTTATCCCCGCGTATTACCGCACCAAACCAAACACTCACCTCTTGTCCAAGTTCAACATCACCAATCACAGTGGCATTTTCTGCAATCCATCCATTCCATGGTTGAATCGTCGTTGAAGGGGTTTTGTCTTGAAATTTGTACATCATATGCAGCAATCCTATGCATTTAATATTTTAATGTTGTTTGAAAATTGAAGATTTAAAACTTGGGGAATTGAGCAAAAAGGGCCAGTTTTTTTTATAATTTAAGCCATACTGAAACAACGAAATCAGGATCCTTGCTGTAAGACCCCATATCACCTCATTCTCAACTCTTAAACTTGGAAAATAGATTGATTGCTTAGCCAATCGAACTTCATAAGGTGTTGGGCGAGCATCCATCATTTCGCGTATTGAAGCAAAAAAAATACGATCTATTTCTGTAGGTTGTGGGACAAGCTTCACATTAGGCGGTATCAATCCAACAACAGGTTTTACTAAAACACCCGCTTTTGAGCGCTCTGAAGGCAGATCACCTAGCAACTTTACATCGAACGGATTCAAAGCCGTTTCTTCCCATGCTTCTCGGAGTGCAACGACAATATTACTGGTGTCGTTCGGATCTCTTTTTCCTCCTGGGAATGACACTTCACCCGCATGATTATTCATATAAATAGAGCGACGCGTCAGCAGAATTTTAGGATCATCTTCATTGGTGATTGCAAGTAATACTGCAGCATCAGCTTTTTGAATGCGTTTAGAAAACCTAAGGTGTTGTTGCAGTTGCAATGTTAATGAATGATCCATCATCTTGAATAGCTCGATCTCTCTTTTTTATTCTCATCCCATCATATATGAAATTTTGTGCATAAGGCTATAAATGATGCGAAAGTTATTTTTTTGGGGTATGCTGAATCATCTCATTTTTACTTGACAGCATATGCCTTTTTGCACGGCCTGTGGGCAACCGACGACCGAACAGATTCCTTTAGGTGATCATAAAGTACGCCAAGTCTGTACGCATTGTAAGACCATTCACTATGTGAATCCGAAGGTCATTTGTGGAGCCTTAGCGATTTGGGAAGATAAAGTACTCTTATGTCGTAGAGCGATTGAGCCGCGCTATGGTCTTTGGACGCTACCAGCAGGATATATGGAACTCTTCGAGACAATGGAGCAAGGTGCAGCTCGTGAAACTCGTGAAGAAGCTGAAGCTGAAGTGGAAATTGAGCAATTGTACTGTATGTACAATATCCCTCGTATTGGTCAAATTTACGTATTATTTAAATCTCACCTTGTTGAAGGTAAATTTGGAGCTGGTGAAGAAACCATCGAAAGTCGTTTATTTGAAGAACACGAGATTCCATGGGATAGTTTAGCTTTCCCAAGTGTTGAACGAACGCTTCGTCATTATTTTGAAGACCGAAAATCGAATCATTTTCCTACACACTTAGAGACCTTAGGTACTCGACTTGATCAAACAGGTTAAAAAAAACTCCATCTCATAAGATGGAGTTTTTTTGGTTAAGCTTTTCGACCTATTTGATAACAAGGTGTTAAAGCAATTTCAATTGTTCCTGTTCTAAGCTTTGCTAGATTAAGTTGTTCAGTCGTTGGTTTATTCTCTGGAATCGAATTGTACGTGTGTTGGTATGTCGCATGCGTATTCACCCATTCAGCTGCGGCTGTAGAGCCCTTAGTATCCCAACTCGTGATATTAATACCCGCTCTTATGTCATTATTTACGATTAAGTTTTGTAAATTTAAACGTACACCTCCAGATGACACAAGTTCACTATTAGAATCGACTCCAAAGTCTGGTCTGTTATTTAGTCCAGCTCTGACCCCATTTAGGTTCCCAAAAATTGGATTCGCTAGAATCATACGTATTGTCAGAGATTTATCATTTGCAGTTGAATATGTTGTGCCTGTCGTACCAATAATGAATTGTTGAACATCCAATTCATCGGTCATGGTTGAAGTATTCTTAATGCTTGGACAAGTGGTAGATTGTAAACTCGATGCAGTACGATTGGTTCGTATATCTCCATTTTCATCAATGACGATACTCACTGTTTGTGATGGAATCGTTTTATCATTAAAGTTAAACACTAAATCTGCGTATAATGGGAAAATAATTTGATCCCCAGCTTCAACATTTTTACGTGTTTTGAACACTTTACGATCTAAATAGCTCACTGGACTGTATTTTAGAATATCAAGCTTACCTGTATAGCGCTCAGAATTGACATCTTGACGCCACTCCCCATATACCTCAGTGCTTGTAGGTGTATCCTTGCTGCCTAAGAATCCTTGATAAGCATACTGATTACCAGGAATAATGGATTGACCAAACAGAGTTCCTTTATAGATTTCTAATTTGTCATTTGAAGATTCAATACTTTTAAAAACTAAAGGTTTTTGTATTTTTTGTGAGATATTATTCAACCAATCTTTTGAATTAGAAACGACATCTAATTTTTCAGGTGGTACTTGATTGATTAATAATACTCGTGCTAACTCTTCTGAAGTATTACTACCCGTAACAATTGGTTTCCCTCTCCACTGTGAGAGATAACCACTCGCATAACCTTCGCGCGTAGTAATTACGCTCATATCAGCAATTGCTTGATTATTGTTTAGGCTTGAGCCGTGAAACCCTGCGAAATTAGTATTTTGTCCAATAAAGAGTAAGTGATTGGCCTGATAAATACCCACACTTCTCATTCTAATGATCTGTTGTGCTACTTTTTCCGCATCATCAATTGAGACCTTATCGACATCTAACCATGGTTTCAGGATCTGAACATAACTGCCATTTTTGAACTCATTTGCCGTTATATTTTGGCTGATCACTTGAAGACCATCCAAATTGTCTTTTGACAGCACAACTTGCTGTATATCACCAGGTACATTACTGATTTGATCTACACCTAATGTTTGCAAAATTCGTATAATTCCGACCATTGCGTTATAGGTAGGATCGGACATATTAAAATTTTCAATTGGCTTACCAGTTAGCCCTTGAGCCATATCTTGTACACCAATCTGAATATAAACATCGCTCATTTTCTTAGGCACAATTGAACCTAGATCGACCGTCCCTAACTCAATTTTTCGAGCACTGGCTTCACCCTGAATATAAAATGTAACTTTGTCTCCCACTTGGCATGAACCAGTTGCAACATTAGGATCGAGTTCAGTTCGATAGTGATTCAGTTTGTCAGTACTACAATCGAACTTTAGTCCCTCTACAGGATAGTCCAAGACAAATCCAAGACAATTAGCATCATTTGAGGTTAAACAACCATTAGAGGTTGTAACGGAACCACGGTTAGGATCTTCATTTATTTTAGCACTCTCTCCACCACATCCAGTCAGTGCTAAAAAAAGCGTGGAAAACGTGAATGGGATAATATTAGACTTTTTCATTCTAGTTCTCTTTTATTTGATGGCCTTAAGCTTTAGCTGACCAGTATTCACGAGTTTTTGATTTTGAATATCAATTGATTCGACTAAAGGGGTGAGTAATAAATATCGTGTTTGAGGTGGTTTTTTTAATATACCTTCGAGTGCAGAGTATGTCGTGACGTTGGCTTGAGTATCTGTACTTTTAAAACCAGTCGCTCCCTCTAAAATGCAACCTTGCTGATCCAAAAATACTGCAATCGGCCAATAAAAAGTTGGGTTATTTTGAGATGAAGCAAATGATTGAATTTGAATCTGATCAATTGATTCATCTAACTCCACCACCTCATAAGCAAAACGTTCTTTCAATGGCGCAACTGGCCATAAACCAATTTCACCTTGAGCACCCTTCAAACGCTTAGCTTTCTGAATTTTTTTATCTTGAAAGCATGTACGTTCCAAAGATTCTGCAAGATCTTTTGCTTCAATACGCATGTACGTACTCGATAAAGCCATTGCTTCTTTCGCTGTAGGCTCTGTCGGCTGTAGGAACTGAGATAAAACGGCTTTGGTAATCCCTTTTTGTCGCTCAATTGTTTCAAAACGAGCTGCACCTACACCCTGCGTATCAGGAACTACATAAAACCGTTTTCTTCCTTCCAGATTAAACTCACGATCTTCAAGATATTCATGATCAATGTATTCAACACCATCAATTACAGTTACAGGACTTCCTTTTTCAGCTTTCAGTGAACCACCTGCGTTTTTGCTATCTGAAATCTGCTCAACACGTTGAACGCTTTCTTTAGAATTTTGATCGTGTGTAGATTTATTTTTTGTTAATGACTGCTCATGTTTCGTATTGACTTTAGTCTGTGCAAGATCAATTTTCGTCATTTGATCTTGAGTCTTTTTTTCAACACTCACTGTTGATTGTTCAACATTGTCATTTTGACTGCGCCCAACTGATTTGCTCGCTGTAGGAGCTTTAATACTCGGCTGAGCGATTTCAACCTGTATTTTTTTAGGCTCATCTGCTGGTTTTTTTTGAATGATTTTTGGCTGAACATTTTCTCTTTGAATTGATTTTCGATTTTTAATAGATTCGTTTTTTTGAGCACTAGATGCAGATCTTTCGATGACAATCGGTCTACCATCTGGACCTATAATTGTGTAAAAGTCTTGGGCATTCAATGTAGGACATATTAAAAAAGAACCTGCGCATAAGACACAACCGAGAGACTGGCTTACTCTTGTCTTTATTTGTTTAAATTGCTCAAGATTTAAGTCCATTACCATCTCGTTCTATAATTTATACCTAAAATCGTAACTTTGGTATTCGTCGATACATTTAAGCCAGCATATGGATTAAGTAATAAATTATCCACGGCGTCTAGATTGGCTAGGCTACTTGATCCCGCTGGAATTCTATCGCGGCTACGAAGGAACCCGACTGATAAATCAATATCTGTATCTTCATCAAAACGGTAACCAATACCCAATCCAAACAATTGTGCATTATTGATCGGTACCATTGTATTCCGCTTTCCATCTGGGATCGCACTTGTTCTAGGTTCATAACCAGCACGGAATTTCAAACGGTCATTGGCAGAATATTCAACGCCAACGCCCCAACTCCATGGAGATTGAAAACCTAGAGGCAGAGATAAAGATGAGTCTGTTACATCATTAGATAACAGTTTTGCAATTTTCAGAGCAGAAATTTGACGATCGAACTCAAATTTAAACTTATCCCAAGCCGCATAGTCAGTCCATCCCACATCGAAATTTACCTGTAAGTCCGGGAATACTTTGTACTTAATCCCTGCTTGGAAATGTGCTGGATATTCTAAATCCATAGACATTAGACCAGTTTCAATCGCAGGTACATAGTTCGGAAAACCAAGTATTGTTGCCAAAACTTGCCCCGTAGGTGAGGAGTTTAGTCCTTTGATTAATTCTCGGGATGCGTTTCCATTTTCTACAATATATTTACCCTTTAAGCGCATTTTAGCACCGCTTTGGTAAACCAGCCCCAAACCAAACTCTTCAGTAGGTTCCCACAAGACACCTAGGTTGTAGCTTGGAGATAAACTCTGCTCCAGTTCAACATTGATCTTTCCAAAGGTTGAAAATGGATTCATGCCCTCATTGGTATTACATAAGCCGAATAGCAAAATATTCGTGACAATATTGTCATTTCCTCCACGGAAAGGGGCACAGACAGACTCATCCACCATCCTAAGAAGACCTATCATTTCATTTGGAAATCGCAAATCTGTTTTCATGGCAATGGCTTGATAAGACATTCCCACTGAAGCACCAATCGAAAGTTCATCATTTACTTGATAAGCAATCGATGGCGATAAATATGTAATACGCTCCATGGCAACTTGCTGCCCCATGAAGTTACCCGGATTACCATCTTCTGCACCGAAACCTGCAACCAGAGGTGCATAAACTGCAGTAGCGAAAGTAAACTTAGATCCTGGTGGATTGTAGGAGATCCCTCCAGTTGGAGCTGCTACTGGCCATCCTTCTCCTAAATCCACCATTTTTTTCAATACAGGAATATATAAGGATGCGTACTCGACATCACCTCTCACAGAATCCTTAAAATCAGTACAGAGGTTTGATGGATTATCAAACGCATCATTACAGATTAATGGATCATCAGAATATCCAAAGACGTCATAACCTGATGGCGCGGAAAATTCACGCTGAATATCAAAATTAGCAACTAAGCCTTGAACGTCGGTTTGTAACCCTTTGAGTTTGGTTAAACCCGCAGGGTTAAAGTGAATTGCACTAATCCCGGGTGGATCTGCAGTGACAGCATTACCCATTGATAATGAGCGTACATCTACAGATAAATTCTGCCCAAGGTGTGCAAAGACTTGCGTACTACATCCACTCAGAACAATTGCTGTAACTAAAGGATGCAAACGGAATTGACTCATTTCCGAACTCCTTTAGCTTGCTTTTTTCTTACCGAAGCCAAGTATATCTAATGGGAACGATAGGCCGAGAGAAACATCTGGAGAGTCTTCAGTTAAACCGATACCTATCGTTCCATTGACAATCGTCTTCGGACTAACACGTACACCGAGTGCCACCGCAAACATAGAGCTGGTCTGAGTCGCAGGCTCGTAATATTCACCTGTATCATATGTAAATTTGGTACCCATGTTCATCGATTGCTGATAAGACATGGTCAAGGAGACATCATAGTTAAATGAATATGCAAACCCGAACGAGAATCCAGCCGTAACACCGGGTTCAAAAGTATCTAAAACACGGTTACGCCCAGTTAAACCTTCACCTTGAGTATTTCCTCCCCCTCGGATTTGATTTAAGCCAGATTCTTTAAAACCATAATTTGTTGATACTGACGCAAACAATACAACTGGATCAATATATTTTCTTGTACTTGCACCAACACCAACTGAATAATACCCCTTACCTGTTGAGAGATCCGTCAAAGGATTAATTTCATAGGGGCTATCACCTGTTTTTGTCGATAGATTACCAAACAAAATAAGTGGCAAACGACCTTCTTTCAGTGGAAATGGCTCCCAACGCGCCCCTAAACTAATATCACCCAAACCAGCAGTGGTCGTATCTTTGACACTATCAGACTTTGCAACCAATGGAATTGAAGCGTTTAGCGTGATGTTATCTCTTAAACCATATTGCGCTGTGATGGTATTGGTAATCGTATGATTTGCATCTTCATCAATACGAAGTTGATACAACTGTCCTTCATCGATCGAAGCATTTATTTGTGAATCCCGATAGTACGAATAATCAAGATCATAGAACGTTGAAAACTCACCACGCTTAATCAGTGAATATTGTCGCTCATTAGAGGAAAAAACTTCCTGCAAGTTAGTCTCTTGCGTCGCATCACCTTCTTTTTGTTGGAGCGCATTTGCAGCCTGCCCTTCAACACCTGGCTTAAGAGAAGGTGTTGCATCAACATTTTCAGTAGATTCTGCCGTATAACTTGATTGTGCTTGTTCAAGCTCGGTAGCCGAACTATTTTCAGTATTATTTTGAGTATCTTGAGAAATATTCTCTTCTGATGGAGCTTCAACTGTTTCGGGTGCTGCATAGACGCCTGTGACAATCATTTGAATACTGATTGCGAGTAGCGTTCTTTTCGTCCATTGATTATTCATTTTACTTCCTACCACAATTCTTCATTATTTGGATTTTGTTTCAATTCAATTTAATTGCATTTAAATTACTTACGTTTATAGTAAAGCCGCATATATGTTGTAATGGGTTGATTATACGTTGGAGATTTGGGATCAAGATCTAATACTTTACGCATAGTTGAGGCTTTATCTGCGATTTTATTCATATAATCTGACGAAAATTGTGCATCAACTAAGGCGTAACGGTTAATTGTTGCATCATCGACATGTCTTAAATCTGTTTCTTGTAATGCCAATAGATCTGTCTGTTGAGATTCAGGAACGTTCACTAAAAATAAGGTATTGTTTTCCCAAATTTCTTTAAATCGTGCTTCATCAAAACTGATATTTCCTAATGCAGGGTCAGCAACATAAACCCTTCCATCTTTATATGCTTTGTATACAACAAAGTGCTTAAAACCTGCATAGTGAATTGGAACAATAGCAGGTTGTGTCTGTTTAATCAGGTCTTTGAATTCACCACGGTAACCCCCACTTTCATAACCTAAAGCAGTGACGAAGCGCTTCATATCCAATAATGAAAAGCTTCTACGCTCAATGATTCGATCATACTCGCCAAATCGCAACAATCCCTCCATGGTTTGTTGTTCTGTCAAATTTAGACCAGCGTGACCATTAAGAACTGTCGTCAACGCCGCAGAACCACAACTATAGTCATACGCTTGACGAACTATTCCTCTAAACTGATTTTCGATAGCCGGCTTGATAGCTACAGGTTCACGGTGATTTTTTGTATAAGATAGATGTCGTGAGTCTGCAATCTCACTGTAATAAACTGCTTCGCGTGGTTTTTCTTTAATTTCGAGAGCATGACTCGCAAAAAAATACATAATTGCAGAGCCTAAAGTAATTTCTATCATAATGTTAACTGTTCTAGTTCGGCGTACTTGCCTTTATGATTCTGTAGTTGGAGTTTGCACTCACATTTATTCTTATATTCAGAATACCTTTTTCATCCTAAAAATACAGTACTTTTACTTTTTAATTTCAAATTCGCAAAATTTAAAAAACGCGTGATCAACACGCGTTTTTTGTATAAAAACTTAGTGACCAGAAATTTTGATTGAAGTGCTACCCAAATTCAAACCTTGAACTTCGATTGAACCGATACTCTTATTAGCTTCACCTAAAGAAACTTTTTGGATGTAAGCATTCAATGGTGATTGAGCTGGGCTGATATATAATCCATCTTTTGTTACACCAATTTTGGCGTCAGCATTCAGGTTTTTACTGCCTGAACTTGTAACTTTCAAGCCCTCGATTCCAATGCTACCACCACCCGATGTAGATGTATCATTAATAGTTAAGCTTGTAGATAAACCACCAGTGATTTCAGAATCAACGACAATCATAGCGCCTTGAGGTGCATTACCTAATTGAACGTTTGCTTTGGTTGCACCCAATGATAATGTTAAACCTGTAATAATTTGTTTTTCAGAACCTTCAACAACACCACGAACATTGTCATCAGAACTGTAAGTGCCAGAGCTTGCAACCCCAATAGAACCAACATTGATGTCTAAAGCACCAGTTTCAGCAAGAACATTAAGCACCGCTTGACCACCAACATCTGCGGCATCAACTTTCAACGTTGCTAAGTTTTGAGTATTTCCAGTACCCTTTGAAATCGTTAAACCGTTAACCGTGATTGCACCAGCACCAATTGTTGGATCAGCAGTGCCAGCTGTATTGATGGTCGTATCACCGAATGTCAAAGCGCTATTTGTAAAACCATCATTATCATGAATATATAACTTATCGATTTCGATACCAGCAGTTGTATCAATGGCAATAGTAATACCATCTTGACCAGTCGTTGCGCTGAGTGATGCATCATCCATTGCCTGCATCGCCATAGCATTCACGCTCACCGCCATTGAAGAAACTAAAGCCAATTTTGTGAATAATTTCATTATGTACTCTCCCAAGAGCATTTTTTTCATTTTTTTAACTGCTCTCCGTGTTTCTGAAGTTTTTATAAATTAACGACTGAAACTTCATCCTTGAGCAGTTCGCTTTGCAGTATTAAGTTAACCTTATGTTATCTTATGATCAATATCTGTTAAGAAAATTCGACCTATTCCCGATAAATGGCATAAGTGTGAACTAGTATTAAATGGGTGATGCAAATTTTCTGAAAAGAGTGTAACAAGTCACAAATGGTAAGTGCTTCATTTTTTAAACAAAACTTAAAAATTTCAGGACTAAGTAAAGCTGATTTTTTGCAAAAAATTGGTTCATTGACAGGATTGGTATATCTTGAAAATCAGGATTTACCGATTATCGGATTTTTGCCAAAAAAATATTGCGTTTATATAAACGGCGGATTCAGTCAATTTGTGCGTTGCTCTGATTTTAATTATCAGTATGAAAGCCAATTTTCTTCACTCAAAGATTTTGTTCAATGTAGCGAAAATTCACTTCCAGATTCTGCAAGCCATTATTTCAGAGGCGGTTACATTGGTTACTATGATTATAATTTTGCAGCAAATTTTCAAATCAACACCAAGGTAAAAAAACAACCACAATTGTTTTTTGGCTTGTATGAAAGCTATTTGATTTATGAAAATAATGATTGGGTTTTCTATAGCACTGAACATAATGCCGAGTGCCTTTATACACGATTATTAGACTGTTTTCAGCAATCTAGTCCATCATCATTTCAACTCAGTTCACCCATGCAAGCACGTTGGACTAAACAACAATATCGAACTGCATTTCAACGAGTACAAGATTACATTGTTGCTGGGGATTGTTACCAAATTAACCTAACTCAAGAATTTGTAGCACAAGCTGAAGGTGAGCTACTGAGTATAGCTAAACCTTTTTGGGCACTCACAAATGCTCCTTATGCTGCTTATCTTAAAATTGATAACCTTGAACTTTTGAGCTGTTCACCTGAGTTATTTATCGAGTTTAGACCCAATAAAAAAATGATCACTAAACCGATCAAAGGCACCATGCCACGCTTTAAAGATCCTCAAAAAGACCAAGAATCAAAACAAACACTCATCAACTCTGAGAAAGATAAAGCCGAAAATCTAATGATTGTTGACCTTCTCAGAAATGATTTAAGCATTTATGCAGAAACTGGCACTGTCAAGACACCAAAATTATTTAACATTGAAAGCTTTAATCAAGTCCACCACATGGTCAGTGAAATTGAAGCGACGTTAAAATCCGATGTTCATCAATTAGATGTTTTACACGCAGCGCTCCCCGGCGGTTCAATAACGGGGGCACCCAAAATTCGAGCGATGGAAATTATTGAAGAACTTGAAGAGTCCCCACGCGGTGCATACTGTGGCTCTATTGGTTATTTCAATTTTGATGGTACTGGTTCTTGGAATATTTTGATCCGAACAATTCAAAAATATCAGCAAGATGTGTCTATTTGGGCTGGTGGTGGTGTCACAATCAGTTCAGATTGCGATGCAGAATATCAAGAATGTTTTGATAAGGTTGAAGCCATGCTAAAACTGATGAATCAATGGTACGAATCATAAAAAAGCGACCTATCTGGTCGCTTTTTCAACAACAAAAATTTGCAGCACTCACACTTTTAAAATGTCATTCTTCAAGGTGTCTACTAAACGTTGATTTTGCTCATCTGTACCAATGGTGATACGCAAATACTGATTAATACGTGGTTTATTAAAATATCTTACGATAATGCCACGCTCTCGCAATTCATTTGCAAGCTGACCTGCATCTTTGCTAGGCAGTGTTGCAAATATAAAATTTGCGGCAGAAGGCAACACATCAAACCCTAAGGATTTCAGTTGCTCAACTAACTTTATACGACTAGCAATCACTTTGGCATTTTGCGCTTCGAAATAGGCTTGATCCTCGAAAGACGCCACTGCAGCGGCAATCGCAAAACGGTCCATTGGATATGAATTGAAGCTATTTTTTACCGCTTCTAACGCTGCAATTAAATGCGGCTGTGCAATCGCAAACCCGACCCGTAATCCCGCAAGCGAACGTGATTTCGAAGTTGTTTGACAGACCACCAAGTTGTCATATTTTTCTACGAGAGCCACTGCAGATTCAGCACCAAAGTCTACATATGCTTCATCAATCACAACCACTGAATTTGGGTTCGATTGAAGTACTTCCTCAATTGCAGACAAACCAAGTGCAATACTGGTAGGGGCATTTGGATTGGTGATAATGATGCCGCCATTTGGTTGCTTATAGTCATCCACAACAATTTCAAATTTTTCGTTTAAAGGCAAAATTTGAGTTTTCACACCAAAAAATTGGCTATAAACAGGATAGAAACTGTAGGTAATATCTGGATAAAGAATTGGCAAATCTTGAACAAAAAATGCCTTAAAAATATGAGCTAAAACCTCATCAGAACCATTACCAACAAACACGTGTCCCACTGGAACATGTTGCTGTTTCGCAATTGCTTGCTTTAATTCCGATGCGTCAGGGTCAGGATACAAACGTAAAACATCCGCGCCATTTGCTAAAACTTGTTGTACCGCTTCTACAACTTTTGGAGATGGTGGATACGGGTTCTCGTTGGTATTCAATTTTAAAAGATTTTGGATCTTGGGTTGTTCACCAGGCACATAAGGCTCTAGTTCACGTACTTCGGGACTCCAAAAACGCATTTGTTCTACTGTAATATTCATTTTTAAATTCTCTAAATTCCCCTCACTGACTAAGGAGGTTAGGGAGAGATTTTTTAATTACCTTCACCTAACCTCACTTGCATTTCGATTTCAAGCAATGCTTAAAAACAGATTTAGAGAGGAATATTCATTCTAAATTTATCGCTTAAATTACTGATAACGATATCGTGCTGAACGAGCGTGAGCATCTAAGTTTTCTTGCTGTGCAAGAATATCTGCTGTTTTCGCTAAGGTTTTCACGCCATCCTCTGAACACATGATTAAGCTTGAACGCTTTTGGAAATCATACACTCCGAGTGGTGATGAAAAACGTGCCGTACCCGAGGTTGGCAATACATGGTTCGGACCTGCACAGTAATCACCAATTGCTTCAGGCGTATAACGCCCCATGAAGATAGCACCTGCATGGCGAATACCTTCAGCCATTTCTTGTGCTTCATCTAAACATAGCATCAAGTGTTCAGGGGCAACTTGGTTGATCAATTTTGCACCTTCGGCACGGTCTTTAACTAAAACAAGCGCACCACGATTAGCAATAGAAGTTCGTGCGATTTCTGCTTTAGGAAGTGCTTTTAAGTGCTCTTCAATTGCAATCGCGACATCATGAAGCAGTTGCTCGTCTGGCGTCATAAATACAGCTTGAGCAACAGTATCATGCTCTGCTTGAGACAGAAGATCCATTGCAAGCCATTCTGCATTATTGTCCCCTTCAGCATACACTAAAATTTCTGAAGGACCTGCAATCATATCAATACCTACCTGACCAAATACGGCGCGTTTTGCTGCTGCAACAAAACGATTGCCAGGTCCAGTGATTTTGTCTACTGCTGGAATGGTTTCAGTACCATAGGCCAATGCTGCAACCGCTTGTGCACCACCAATCGTAAATACACGAGTGACACCTGCCAAATACGCAGCTGCCAACACCAATGGATTTAAATCACCATTTGGTGCAGGCACAACCATAATAATTTCAGGTACTCCTGCGACGTGAGCAGGAACAGCATTCATGAGTACTGATGATGGGTATGAAGCTAAACCACCTGGCACATAAATTCCAACACGGTCAAGCGGCGTCACTTTTTGGCCTAAGGTGTTACCCAAAGCATCAACATAGGTCCAACCATCTTGTTTTTGTGCCTGATGGAATTCACGGACACGATTTGCAGCTAACTCTAAAGCTTCTCGAACTTCAGTCGTTAAATGATCAAATGCAGCTTTAAGTTGGTCTTGTGTCAGTTCTAAATCTGAAAATTGATGCGCTGGATGTCGATCGAACTGTTGTGTGAGTTTGAGAACATGAGCATCACCATGTTGACGAACATCGGCAATGATTTGGTCTACTGTTTTTAAAAGTTCTGGGTCACTCACGGTTTCAAAAGCGAGCAAGTCAGCAAAGTCTTGCTTAAAATTTTGATCTTGAGTCGATAAACGTCGCATCAATTTATCCACAATGAAATTAAAGGGAAGCTTTAGTTTACCTGTTTTCTGTTGATTTGTGGGCATCTTCATTCAAGCAACCCAAATAGAAATGATTGAAAATAACTTTTGATTAAATTGAATTTTCTATTGAGCTCTGTTCTTATCATGATTTGATTTTATTCGGGGGAATTTTAGATGAAAGAAATAGAAAAATATGTCGGTTACTATTTAGGTGTTTATGTCGTTGTTTTAGCTATTTGTGGATTCTTTCAATACTTTTACTATTGTCAGGGACAGTCTTTGATGTGTGCTGTAAGCATGCATCGAATAAATACCATAACTTCCACAACAGCTTATGTACTGACGCCAATAGTTGCAATTATTGGTTTCTTAAATTGGAAGATTGAAAAACAATATGATTTAGAAAAATCACAAGCTGAGAAGCTAATTAACCTTTTAAATGAAGTGAATTTTGAAATTTACAACAAATACCATTTAATTAAATCACTTTATTCTGTTAAAGAAAACATTGTAATCATTCCAAGCCTTGAGCATGAAAGAGTAGGCTTGTCTCAAATTAATGAGATTAAATTAATTCAACAAGGCTTAGAACTACAAAACAAAATTTTAAACCATCAAGATCGTATTGATATAAAGTTCTACAAAAAGTTCTATATGCAGTTTCATTTTTTTGATCAATCTATAACTTATATTGAAGAAAGTTATTTAAATAATTATTACAGACACATCAATGACGCATTTAAGGTGACCCCAAATACTCAGATCATTGATCTACATAATTTTGGTACGAATTTCGAAAATTCACCACCTATAATCGGAAATGCTGCTCGAAGAGAATTCAGCGATCAATTATATGAAATGATAACTACAAAAAATATTAAAGTTACTATCACCGATCCATTATCAAAAGAAATAAACGAATCAGATAAAACTTTTGCAGAGCACAAAAAAGATTACGATCAATCTTTTAATGATTTAGTTCAAGAACTAGTTAAAATTATTAAACCGCATAAAAAAACCGCCTAATAAGGCGGTTTTTTTTTAAACTAGCTTAAGCTTTTTTCGCTTCTCTTTCTTCCACCGCTTTTTCAAGCTGTGCAAGAATCGGATTAAGTAAGGCTTGCTTACGCTTAAAGCTCGCTTTGTTCACGATTAAACGAGAAGACACTTTGCAAATTTCTTCAAGAGGCTCTAAGCCATTCGCGCGAAGTGTATTACCTGTGTCCACGACGTCGACGATGTAATCACCCAAACCAACCAATGGTGCAAGCTCCATCGAACCGTAAAGTTTAATCACATCAACTTGCTCACCTAAGCTCGCATAGTATTGACGCGTCAAATTCACGTACTTGGTCGCGATCTTCAAACGACCTTTCGGACGCTCCATACCCACTTTGCCCGCTGTCATTAACTTACAGTTTGCAATTTTAAGATCTAATGGTTCATAGACATTTTGTGCACCATGTTCCATCAGTACATCTTTACCTGCAACACCAATATCAGCCGCACCATTTTCTACATAAGTTGGTACATCAGATGCACGTAAAATTAAAATTCGAACATGTTTATGCGTCGTAGGAAAAATTAATTTACGCGATTTATCTGGGTCTTCTAAAAGATTAATCCCTGCTGTTTCTAGCAATGGCAATGTCTCTTTTAAAATACGACCTTTACTTAATGCTAAGGTTAAACCATGATCAAAATTGCCCATTACGTCAAAATTAGGATCATCGTTTCTCATATCGCTCATTAACTTACTCGCTCACTCGCTTAATTTGGGCACCTAAACCTTGTAATTTTGCTTCAACATCTTCATAACCGCGATCAATGTGATAAATACGGTCAATTAAAGTCTCTCCTTCAGCAGCTAAAGCAGCCAAAACTAAAGAAAATGAAGCACGCAAATCTGTTGCCATAACAGGTGCAGCTGAAAGTTTTTCAACTCCTGTTACAACTGCATCATTACCTTCAACCTGAATATTAGCGCCCATACGTGACAATTCAGGTACATGCATAAAACGGTTTTCAAAAATAGTTTCTGAAATTGTTGCAAACCCACGACCGATTGCATTGACCGCCATCAATTGTGCTTGCATATCTGTTGGAAAATCTGGATGAGGCAATGTACGGAAACTAACAGCCTTAGGACGCTTACCCATCATATCGAGTTCGATCCAATCATCACCGCGCGTAACTTCTGCACCCATTTCTTCAAATTTATCCAACACTGATTCCATCAGCAATGGATCTGTATGTGTCGTTTTAACTCGTCCACCCGTAATAGCAGCAGCCGCTAAATAAGATCCTGTTTCAATACGGTCAGCAACAACTGAATACTCACAACCATGCAAACTTTCTACACCAGTGACGATTAATGTATCCGTATCTAAACCTTCAATCTTCGCACCCATCTTAATGAGCATTTGTGCAAGATCAGTGATTTCAGGTTCACGAGCCGCATTACGGATGGTAGTAACACCTTCTGCTAAAACAGCAGCCATGAGGATGTTTTCTGTCCCACCTACAGTGACCATATCGAAAACAACTTCACCGCCTTTTAAGCGACCATCAACTTTTGCATTGACATAGCCTGCTTCGACTTCAATTTCCGCACCTAAAGCTTCTAATGCTTTTAAATGCTGGTCAACAGGACGTGAGCCAATAGCACAACCACCAGGTAAAGATACTTTTGCACTACCGTAGCGCGCCAGTAATGGGCCAAGCACCAAAATAGACGCTCGCATAGTCTTTACGAGTTCATATGGTGCAAATTGATTATCAAGGGTTGAAGTATCAGCGACTACAGTGTCACCTTCATACTTCATGGTAATCCCAAGACCTGCAATTAATTTTACAAGCGTATGAACATCTTTAAGCTTGGGTACATTTCTGAGCGTAATTGGTGTTTCAGCAAGAATCATTGCTGCTAAAAGTGGCAATGCAGCATTTTTTGCACCAGAGATGCGAACTTCGCCTTCTAGTCTTTTACCACCAGTGATTAGAAATTTATCCATTTATTCCTTAAGCTCCGAAAAGACTAGCTTTGCGCCATTCTTCTTTTGTCATTGCGCGTATGGTTACAGCGTGAACTGCACCACTTTTAATATATTCGTTAAGAGGAGCATAAACTGCTTGTTGACGAGCAACTGTTCTTTTACCTTCAAACAGATCATCTACAATACGGAGGTCAAATTTCCCACCTTGTCCACTTACAGCAACATCAGCAGAAGGGAAAGCAGCTTTTAAGATTTCAGTGAGCTGTTCACTATTCATTGCAAAGACCTCTCATGGGACGATCGATTGTGTAAAAACGGATTATTTTACTATAACTCATTCAATGAATTCATCTGCTATACAATTTATCTATAAAAAAAAGAGGCAATATACCTCTTTTTTTATTTTCAGCTACATACCGTCATATAGGCAGCGGCTGAAAAGCCATTTGCATTTTACGATATCGCATTAACTGTCTTTTTATTTTCTCAGTTAATTTTTTAATTGATGCATACATATCATCGCCAGATGCTTGAGCAAAAAGTTCGACGCCGGGTAAACGCACGATTGCTTCAGCGATATGATTCGAACTTCCTTTTTTCGAACGCTTATCGACTTGGTGATCCTTTGTGAGTTTCACCTGCATACTATTGACCTGATCAAGGTGCTTGGTCATTTCGGCGAATTTACAACGAATATTCTCTTCTATTGCAGGAGTAATACTTAAATGATGTCCACGAATTGTTATTTGCATAATCCTATCCCTCTCCTTCTAAAGGATTTGATTGAGTTAAGCCATGTGATTGCATGACAGAACATTCAACATAGAATTATTCTGCAAATTTAAGTCATGAAATCATGCTGGCTAAACCTCGTGTAACTAAAAAAAAGAGATTCATTATTTCGTCATAATGAACCTCTAGAATAATCACACTTCAAATTTCAGATCAAGACTTTTCGATCGGATGATGCAGGAATATGTAACGATTCGCGATATTTTGCGACTGTACGACGTGCAACATCGATACCATCCTCATTTAACAACTTAGCTAAACTGTTATCAGATAATGGTTTTCTTGGGTTCTCTTCAGCAATCAACTTTTTAATTTTTGCTCGGATCGCAGTTGAAGACGCTTCACCACCTGACGTTGTTCCAACATGGCTTGAGAAAAAATATTTAAGTTCAAACAACCCTCTCGGAGTAAGCAAATATTTATTGGTCGTTACACGAGATACTGTTGATTCATGTAACTCAACCTCCTCCGCCACATCTCTCAACACCAAAGGTTTCATTCCTTCAGCACCCAACTCTAAAAAATCTCGTTGATGCTGAACAATACATGTTGCTACTTTTAAAAGCGTTTTATGGCGCTCATCTACACTTTTAATAAAATTTTTAGCATCAAGCATTTGATTGCGTAAGTATTGATTATCTGCACTTTGATCAGCTCGACGAATCATATTTGCGTAATAAGGGTTGATACGTAATTTTGGCAAAATATCTGGATTTAAGTGCACATGCCAACTGTCATTTTTCTTTGCCACCACAACATCAGGCACTTGATATTCAGATTCTTTATTTTCAAACATTAACCCTGGATAGGGTTGTAATGATTTTAAAAGTTGTATCGCTGCTTTTAACTGTTCAAGTTTAAAACCTGTTTGCTTCAGTAATTTATTTAGGTCATTGGCAATCAATAATTCATAATGCTGCAATAACAATAACGCGTCATTACGGCATGGTAAGGTATTAGGCAAAACTTGAAGCTGAACATATAAGCATTCCACAAGATTGCGTGAACCAACGCCAATCGGCTCTAGTCTTTGAATATGTTTCAACACCACTAAAATTTCATCAATCTCAACATCTTCTTCAATATCCATCTGTGCGAGTAAAGTCAGCACTGCGTGGTGAATTTCTTCAACGCTCTCATCTAAAAAGCCTTTTTCATCCAAACCATCTACGATGCAATAAGCGATCAAAAGATCAGTTTGGGAGAAATTTAGAAGATTAACTTGCTGTAAAATATGATCTTTCAGTGTATTTTGAATTGATCGATTATCCTCACGTTCTTCATATTCTGGTAATTCCATTGATAATGATTGATGGGTATATACATCATCCCATTCCGTATCTACAGGTAAATCATTTGGCAAATGATCTGCATTTAATTCTCGAGTAAGATCACTAGCAGAATTTTCCTGATTCAAGTCCTCCAAACTTTGCATTGGAGAATCATCATCCACCTTTTCAAGTAAGGGGTTACTATCCAACTGCAATTGAACTTCTTGCTCCAACTCTAAGCTGGATAATTGTAAAAGTCGGATCGCTTGTTGGAGCTGGGGTGTCAAAGACAAAGAATTGGATACTTTTAGTCCTAACGCTAATTTCATAAATCATTACCCCCTAACATCGTTATTATTCAAGCAATAATCATGCCTACAATTCTTATAACATAAGTTTCAAGTGTTAAGTTAATCAATTAGTCTTAATTGTTAATAACAAATAAGGATAAAATACATTATAATTCAATCATTTTTTTTTAATTAATATTCAAAAAAAATATGAGCACTCAAGTTTAAATAAAAAAAATAATTTTTTAGCGTTATCTGCAGTTATGGTTGATTAAAAATAAACCACTTACTCATGATTAAGGTTTTATAAGCTCATGATTTGTTTCGCGTTAATCAAAAAATCTAAATTCATTCGAATTTCGAGTATTTTTTATTCTTTACTTATTCTCATAGAAAGTATAAAAATAATTAATAGCTTATTTTGAATAGATTTCAACCAAATTTGAGAACTGTCAAAATTATAAGAACGATATATTAAAAGACATGGAGATTTCTTGATGAAAAGTCTATCTGGTAAAGTCCTTCTCAGCGCATTAGGCTTCATCATCGCTGGTGGAACAATGAGTCAAGCCAATGCTACTGACACCATTGCGAAAATCAAAAAAAATGGAAAAGTGATCATCGGGTATCGTGAATCTTCTGATCCAATCTCATATATTGTTGGTGGTAAACCTATGGGATATGCCATCGATATCTGTAATAACGTAGCTAACGAATTAAAAAAAGACTTAAAACTCCCCAACTTAAAAGTTGAATATAAAGCGGTTACTTCTTCCACGCGAATTCCTGAAATGCTCGCTGGAAACATTGATATGGAATGCGGGACGACAACCAACTCTGTCCAGCGACAACAGCAAGTCAACTTCTCTACAAATTACTTTGCCACTGAAGTACGTATGGCAGTCAAAGCTTCAGCGCCTTTCAAAGATTTAGGTGATTTAAATGGTAAAGCCGTTGCCACAACGCAAGGAACAACCTCGGATAAATACATCAAAATGGGTGCACGAGGAGAAAAAATAAAAGTTACCAATGTCTATGGTAAAGATCATGCTGATTCTTTTGCAATGGTCGCTTCGGGACGTGCAGCTGCATTTGTTATGGATGACAATATTCTTGCAGGGCTCATTGCCAAATCATCAAAACCTCAAGATTTTAAAATTGTAGGTCCAGTCCTTTCGTCAGAACCTTACGGAATTATGCTGCCTAAAGGCGATGCCAAGTTTAAAGCGATTGCAGATCGTGTGGTAACTGGAATGTGGAAAAATGGTCAAATGGATACCCTTTATAAAAAATGGTTCTTATCACCTATTCCACCACGCAATATCAATCTAAACATGCCTATGAGTAGCTCATTTAAAAAATTAAAAGCATCTCCGAATGATGCAGGGATTAAATAACAAAAATTATGAGGGCTTAAATAGAAACACTTAAGCCCTTTTTTCTCGTAACCATTGCAGGGAATTTCAATGGCTGTTGGTTCTTTAAATTGGACGTCATTTTGCTTGGCATCCAACGAATATGGCGTTGATAAAAAAGATTGGGCTGAATCTATCTGTAGTGCGATTGGAGGTTCAAGTTATTCAGCTGTTGCTGATGCACCGACTTGGTTACAGATACTTGGATCAGGTATTTGGACCATGATCTGGACTGCTGTCATTGCCTTTTTCATCGCATTTATACTTGGTTCACTTATTGGCATTATGCGTACATTACCCAATAAATTACTGTCATTCATTGGGACTTGTTATGTAGAGTTATTCAGAAATATACCCTTAATTGTTCAATTATTTTTCTGGGCATTCGTTTTCCCTCAACTTCTACCATTGAGTATGAGTACTGGAAGTGGTGAAATGGTTTCTGGCGGATGGTGGCAAAATATTTTAAATAATAATCCAGCAATTATTGGTGTATTTGCGCTGGGCCTATATACCGCTGCAAGGATTGCTGAGCAGGTTCGAGCAGGTATTAATACCGTTTCACAAGGTCAAAAAAATGCAGCTTATGCGATCGGTTTAAATTTAAACCAAAGTTATCGTTATGTCATTCTGCCAGTGGCTTATCGAATCGTTTGGCCAACACTGACATCAGAAGCAGTGAATGTATTTAAAAATTCAGCCGTACTTTTTGCCTTAAGTGTTTTGAATTTTTTTGCATATACCAAAACAATGCGAGAAGAAACCTCTCAAGACGTGGTCATTTTAATTCTTTCAACACCTGTTTATCTCATCATCACTTATTCAATTAAATACCTGATGGCATGGATTGAGAAACGGATGGCTGTACCAGGTCTAGGTTCGGGAGGTAAATAAAATGGACTTTAGTGTTCTAACTCATCCCGATGTCGTTGCAAGTTTGATCGCTGGTTTTAAATTTACAGTTACAGTAACCATTCTTTCGATTATTGGTGGGATTCTTCTTGGTACACCAATCGCGATGATGCGTCTATCGAATAATAAAATTGCCAGTGGATTTGCAAAATTTTATGTCGACTTTTTTCGAGGTGTTCCCCTCATTCAAGTTATTTTTATCTTTTACTTTTTACTTCCTAAGTTTTTCGATTTCCAATATCACACCTATTGGGGACCTTTATTTTCAAGTGTAGTAACCTTCGCCATTTTTGAGGCTGCTTTTTTTTCAGAAATTGTCCGCTCTGGCATTCAATCAGTTTCTAAAGGACAAGTGAATGCAGGTTACGCCTTGGGTTTTAATTATCGCCAGACAATGTCATACGTAGTTTTACCCCAAGCTTTTAGAAATATGTTACCCGTGATATTGACGCAATCCATTGTTCTTTTTCAAGATGTATCTTTGGTTTATGTCATCAGTGCACCAGATTTCCTAGGCAATGCAAATACTTTAGCTAATACCTATGGTTCGGAAACCAAAGCCGTTTTTTATCTAGTTGTTGCTGTCGTCTATTTTGTCATTTCATTTGCACTTTCACGACTAGTTAAACGCTTACATCAAAAAATAGCCATTATTCGATAAGGAGAATCAAAATGCCAATGATTGAAATTCAAGATGTATCCAAATGGTATGGAGATTTTCAGGTACTTAGCGAATGCTCAACCACTATCAACAAAGGTGAAGTTGTCGTTGTATGCGGTCCATCTGGCTCAGGTAAATCTACACTTATTAAGACAGTGAATGCTTTAGAACCTTTTCAACAAGGAAATATTATCGTTGATGGTACCGCTTTAAAAGACTCTAAAACGAATCTAGCAAAATTCAGATCTAGAGTAGGTATGGTATTTCAACATTTTGAACTATTTCCTCATATGACTGTGTTAGAGAACCTAACAATAGGACAAATCAAAGTACTTAATCGCTCAACTGAAGAAGCTAAAATAAAGGCCTTACAATATTTGGATCGAGTGGGTTTGACAGCACACAAAGATAAATTTTCAGGACAATTATCAGGTGGTCAACAACAACGTGTCGCGATTGCACGTGGTCTTTGTATGGACCCAGTCTGTATGCTTTTTGATGAACCCACTTCCGCATTAGATCCTGAAATGGTCGGTGAAGTGCTTGAAGTCATGAGCCAACTTGCAAAAGAAGGCATGACGATGATGTGTGTTACGCATGAAATGGGATTTGCAAAAAAAGTTTCAGATCGAGTGATATTTATGGATCAAGGCAAAATTCTAGAAGATTGCCCGACTGATGACTTCTTTAATAAGCCACAAGAGCGACATGAAAGAACAAAGTATTTTTTAGAGAAAATTTCAGCAGTACATTAAATATTAGATTAAATCCGAAAATTTCGCGATTATTGTTGTTTTTTTAATTGCAAGAATCATCAATCTTTTG
>NZ_JBWYJB010000018.1:0-46856 GCF_056784015.1 Acinetobacter sp. ANC_7655
CACTTATTTTCAACGGGTGTTGCTTTTTTCGACTAAAAAGATGAAAAACATGAATTTTCACTCGTTTTTTAATCATTATTCATATTTATTTTCATCATTCATTTAAATTTTACGAATAATTTTCATTTTTATACACACTGGAGCTCATATATTTTGATGTTTTATTTTCCAAAATGTTTTTTTAGGCTACATTGAATAAAAATTAAGTTGAATTGCTCGCATGATGCGCTCCATTATTCTCATCTTTTCCTTTTTATGCGTTGCATATTTTGCTGTACAACGTTTTATTCATCCTCAATTAAATCACAATTCAACTTTAGATCGGCTTCAACACCCCATTGATCAACGCCTAAGATATCGTATTGGGTTTATTGACCCAAGATTTCAACTTGATACAGAGGCATTACGCCAAATACTTCAAGAGGCAGCGAATATCTGGGAAAATCAAACTCAACAAAAGTATTTCGTTTACGACCCCAATGCTCGTCTTACAATTAATCTCATTTTTGATGAACGTCAAAATGAATCCAATTATAGAAAGCATACGCTAAAGCAATTTGAAAATAGCAAATCATTAGCCGACCAAATGAGATTACAGCTAGAGCAAGAATCACAACAACTTGAATTTTTAAAACAGCAAATTGAACAGCAGCAACACAACTATAGTAATGATCTAGATCAACATAATAATTTCGTCCACCACATTAATGGCTTAAACACATCTATTACAGATTCACAACTTCAGCAGATCAATAACTCTAAGACACGGCTCACACAGCAGAAGCTTGGGATTGAAAGCAATATTGAACGATTTAACATCTTACGAACAGAACTCAACGATAAAGTTGAAAAATTCAACCAATCCCAACACCAACAACGTAAAGCTATTAATGAGTTTAACCAAGTTTTTCAAGCCAAAATGTTCCACAAAGGCGAGTTTAATGGTCGTGAAATCAATATTTATGAATTTCAATCTATAGATGAGCTTCGAATCACATTAGCTCACGAATTTGGCCATGCATTAGGTCTTCAGCATACTAATGACCCCAATGCCTTAATGTATCCAATTCTAGAAAAGCAGAATTTCTCCAATTTTAAATTGACTACTGCCGACCTCGAACTGCTAAAAAGTCGATAAAATCAGCGCCACAGCTCAATCCCATAATTAAATTACGGATTTAATTGAATAGTTTTGAATTCGTGTTAAGGTATTTTAAAATTAATCAGAGGAGAGAGACGTGAGTTATTATCATATTATTCTTGAGGTAAATGATCATATCAGCACGATCGAGGAAACTCGTGATATTGAAATATTTGATATTGTCGAACTTCAACCTTATCTCTACTCAATTTTACTGCCATATTTCAATAAACAACTCATCGAACTCGATGATGAGAACATTAAATTCGAAGACGTCTTACATATTCAAATTAAGCAAACATTATTACCTATTCAAGATTTAATTGAAGAGGAACAACGCCAGCTTCCAAGCGATACAGATGTCACCATTACAGCTTATGAAATTTTTAACGATCGAGAATTAAGTCAAGATGTAACCTTAGTCATTTTTGACTTACTCGATGCTGTTAAAATCGATCGCTCTATTATTTAGAAACATCATCACAAAAAAAAAGGTCAACCTATGTTGACCTTTTTTAATCCGAGAACCTATTTATTGCATCATCAGCTGAGCCTGCTCATTTCTAAATGCACTCAATATCTGCTGTCCCGCTCGACCTGTAGGATTTAAGCCCAATCGGGTTTGCTCTTGACGAATTGCCTGTCGAGTTTTATCCCCAATTAAACCATCAATCGCACCAATATCGTAACCGCGCCGGATTAAATAGCGTTGAATTTCTCGGCGTTCTGCTCTTGATGTACCAGGATCATCAGTCGGCCAAGCTTTTGCAATTTTAGCTTTTCCTTGCAATCGATCTGATAAATGTGCGATTGCCAACGCATAACTTTCTGCTGCGTTATAACTATATATAGCATCAAAATTTTTAAATACTAGAAAGACCGGCCCAGCACTGCCAGCAGGCGCAAGCAACCCAGCTTGAGAAGATGCAGAAAGATTACCCTGAATTAAAGGGGAGCCATCCACTCTATTCAATCCTTGATTGACCCAATAAGACAATGCTTTCTTATTACGTCGCCCCTCACCTACAACTGACATTCCTGCAGGAATCTGCACTTCAAATCCCCAAGGTTGACCAGTTTGCCATCCTCTTTTCTTCAAAAAATTTGCTGTTGAAGCCAAAGCATCTGGAATACTCGAGACTAGATCACGTCGTCCATCACCATCAAAATCTACAGCAAGCTCATCATAGGTTGAAGGCATAAACTGAGTATGACCAAAAGCCCCTGCCCACGATCCTCTCAATTGTTCTTCCCGAACATCACCACGCTGTAAAAGTTTCATGGTGGTAAAAAATTCACCTCTAAAATACGATTGACGGCGCCCCTCACAGCTTAAAGTTCCCAAAGCTTGAAGTAATGGATAGCGTCCAGAAATATCACCATAGTTACTCTCAACTCCCCAAACTGCAACCACCATTTCAGCTGGAATGCCATAAGCCACACTTACACGGTCAAGTGTTTCTCGATGCTGTCGAAGTTTCTGTTGCCCCAATTGAACACGTTCATCATCAACTAAACCTGACAAATAATCCCAAATTGGCGTCGAAAATTCAGGCTGATAATTTAAACGTTCAATCACAGAATAGTCAGGAGTTAAATTCTGCGTGTAACGATCATACGTCGCCGAACTAACCCCTCTAGTGATCGCTTGTGATTTTAAATTTGAGATGCATTGCTGAAAATTAGGAGCGGATGACACAGTTGGCGTCATGGATGGCGAGGCTGTCACAGACTGACCATTAATAATCAACTCAGCATGAGTTTGAGATATCGCTAAAAAAAATGAACCTATCGTGAGTGCAAGCCGTTGCATAAGACCCTGTAATTCTAAAATGTTGGAATTATGTCTTTACCTTAACAGCTCACTCTAAAAATTAAAGCATCGAATCGTAAATTTAAATTCATACTTTCTACTTTTTTAAATTTATTTTGAAAATTTAAATTTAAAAACTTATCCACAACCTGGTTTTAAATTCATTTGTTATTGAATTTAAATTTAAACCGCCACACAATATTTAAATTCAAAAAAACTTATCCACAGTCATCCAATACCAAAAATTAACATAAATCATTGAAAATTATAAATATTAAAATAATTTAATTTACTCAATAGATAAGAATTTAAATATAAATCTTTAAATACATTTTTGAATTCAAACCTCAATAGTAACTTTGAATTCAAAATATCCTGCAAGCCTATTATTTTAAATTTAAAAACTGCGTATGCATTTTATTTGAATTTAAAACCGCTTTGAATTCAAAGTTAAGATGGCTCACATAAGCCATAATCAAACTTATACACAGTTCAAAATATGTGTTCTAATCAGAACTAATAGTATAATTATTATGCAATTTTTTAAAATTTCATCCGACCAATGGCCAGTGATTTTTAAAGAGGCGCAATCATGCCTTAAACAAGATAAATAAAAAAGCGACCACTCGTGTGATCGCTTTTTTTATCAGCAACTTAAAGTTTAGATGGTCATATCTTCACTTAATGCTAATGGGTTTGGTAAAATTTTCGACAACTGACGACAGAGTGTAGTCAATTCTGAGCTATTGATTGGCATTAAGGTAATATGACCAATTTTACGACCTTCACGTTCTGACTTGTTATAAAGGTGCAAATGTGCACCCTCTAAAGCCAATACATCTTCAGTCTTTGGATGCTCACCAATAATGTTCACCAATACCGTTGGACGAATTATCTCAGTTGAACCCAAAGGTAAGCCTGCAACAGCACGGATATGGTTTTCAAACTGAGAGCACACAGCACCTTCAATCGACCAATGACCTGAGTTGTGTACACGTGGCGCCATCTCATTGGCATATAAGCCTTTGTCCGTCACAAATAGCTCAAGCGTCAGCACACCGACATAGTTCAAATGGTTAAGCAAGCGAGTGACGTAATCTTGTGCTACAGGTTGTAGATCTACACTGTTCGGTGCAGGGACAATCGAGTGCGATAAGATACCATTGTGATGGTGGTTCTCAGCCAATGGCCATGTTTTCACATCACCATTCTGACCACGTACTGCAATGATTGACACTTCACGCGAGAAAGTCACAAAACTTTCAGCAATCAATTCACCCGCAGGACCAAGTTCCGCCCATGCTTGATCAATTTGATCCGCAGTGCGTAAGACAAACTGACCTTTACCATCATAACCACCACGTGAAGTTTTTAGTACGATTGGAAGACCAAGTTCAGCGACCGCGTTTTGTAAACTTTCTAGTGATGTCACCGCTTTGTAAGGTGCTACTGGAATATCTAACTCATCAAATAACGCTTTTTCAGACAAGCGATGCTGAGCAATCGCTAAAGCCTGACGCGGGGGATGCAGTTGCTTAGTTTCAGTTAATACATCTACAACTGACAATGGCGTATTTTCAAATTCTAAAGAAAAGACTTCTGCACTATTAATGAAATCCTGTAAGCCATTTTTAGCTTGAGTTGAGATCACTGGACCCAAAGCAGCAGAAGGGCAGTCTGTACTTGCTTCAAAAAAAGTACATTGAATATTTAATGGAAGTGCCGCCTGCGCCATCATTCGACCCAATTGACCGCCACCAAAAATACCGATGGTTTTATCCATAAGATTTCTCTCGAATTAAGCTTGACCAGGAATATTTTTACTCGCAACTTTCTCAGTTTGCGCTAAACGAAAATCGGCTACATTCTTTGCAATATCAGGGCGAGTTAAACCTAAAATTTGTGCCGCCATAATCGCAGCATTGGTCGCACCTGCAGGACCAATTGCCAATGTACCGACAGCAATACCTGCTGGCATTTGTACAATTGAAAGCAATGAATCAACACCATTCAAGATCGAAGATTTAACCGGTACACCTAGAACAGGAAGATCAGTCTTCGCTGCGCACATACCCGGTAAATGCGCTGCACCACCAGCACCCGCAATAATCACTTGGATACCACGATCACGAGCTTGCTCAGCATATTCAAACAAACGATCTGGCGTACGGTGTGCTGAAACAACTTCCGCTTCAAAGGGTACACCAAGCTGATTCAACATATTGGCAGTGTGTTCGAGTGTCGCCCAGTCTGACTGAGAGCCCATGATAATTCCAACGAGAGGAGTGTCTTGTGAAGCGGCCGCATTCATTGCAATGTTTCCAGAGATTAAAGTAAGAGAGATAAATCTCGACGAGAGCCAAGCTTTAATAAGAACTCACTATTATAGACTGAAAATGAATAGGTCTAAAGTTAAGCTGATAAAATAAGGATTAAAAATATATACTTGTTAATAGACATAAAAATGAATTTTATGATTGGTCATTGTTCTGCCTCATCCACCTTAAACATCTGGCTCATTCAAGATAAATTGAAATTGAATTTGGATTAAACTGAACTAAGCCATTCAAATTAAAAAATAAAAAGGAGAATATAGAATGTGGTTTAAACTGAAATTATGGTGGAATAACCCTGCAGAAAATTTATGGTTTACACCAGCACTTGGAGCTTTATTAGCGATTTTTTTCTCTTTATTTGCAACTGCAAGTCGTTATTTTATTCCATCACACGCGGTTCCAAATATCAGTATTGAAACACTAAGTAGCCTACTGGATATCATTGCTTCGAGTATGCTGGCGGTCACTACATTTTCACTTTCGATTATGGTCGCCGCATTTGCTTCAGCTTCATCGAGTGGTACGCCACGTGCTTATAAGCTGATGATGAATGATGATAATACTCGTCTCGCAATTACCAGTTTTATTTCCGCATTTATCTATGCCGTCATCGCAAAAATCGCTTTAGGTTTACAATATTATGGAGTTTCGGGTCGATTTGTCTTATTCGTAAGTACCATTTTGGTTCTTATTTATTTGATTGTGACATTAATTCGCTGGGTACAAACATTGTCTCAGCTTGGCACACTAACCAATGCTATTTCTAAAATTGAAACAGCAGCATCTCAAGCTTTAAGTACATTCCGTACACACCCCAACTTTGGCGCTTCAGGACAAAAACCATTGGGCGAAAGCCAACTCAAAATACACCCAAAACAGACAGGTTATTTTACTCATTTTGATATTGAGTCCTTAAATCTTCTTGCTCAAACTCACAATGCACATATTCATCTTGCTTTTCTTCCTGGGAAATTCGTAGACCCATCACTGGTTCTGATTGAAGTCTTTACGGAAAATCCAATAGATGACGAAGAATTAAAAAATTTAGAACATCAAATTCATGAATACGTGATTATCGAAACGAACCGAAGCTTTTTACAAGACCCAAGATTTGGTTTGTTGGTCATGAGCGAGGTTGGACAAAAAGCGATGTCAGCTGCAATTAATGATGTGGGTTCAGCAATTAGTGCGATCAATGCCTTAACGCGGATTATTATTGATAGTCAACCAGATCCAGAACAGAAAACTTTTAATTTCTCGAATATCAGTGTCGATATGTTTGATATTCGTGAGTTTATTAGCAGTAGCTTTGCACCGATGGCACGGGACTGTATAAGTAATATCGAATTAAATCAAAGAATGATTAAATGCTTATCCATGATTGAAAAAAATGTATCTGAACCGGAACTACGGGAAGCTGCTCATGAAATGGCACATGAAATCTTGGCACGCTGCTTAAAACATTTTGATTTTGAACCTGATCGTCAAAGATTAGTTCGGGAATATGAAAATAACTTTAGTTAATCTTTATCCTTTTGAATCATGGTGTTCTAAATACAAAATAGACACAACCACATAAGCAAAGTGCAGCCCATACATAATCCAATTTGAAAGGCTGTTTAAACATGAAAATCATGAAAGGAACAAACACCAATAGCGTAACGACCTCCTGAGTGATTTTCATTTGTCCCACAGCCCAGCCATTTTGAGCCAGCATCTTGGTTGCAGGAATCATCAAGCTGTATTCGAATAATGCAATGATCCAACTAAATAGAATGGCTTGCCATAAAGGGGCATCATGCGGCAAAAATTTTAAATGACCATACCACGCCAAAGTCATAAAGCAATTTGCTAAAATCAGAAGCAATAAAGGTAAATAAATCATTTAAATCTCAAGTTAAATCGTCCGCGTTATTCTACGATTAAATCATTTCGTTTCATCATACTAGATTAAAAATATTCATATATTTTAGCTCATAAGTTTAAAAATTTATTTCTGCAAAATTTTACGGAATGCCTTCTAATAATCACTATCTTTTCACCAAGACCCTTGTTATCGTTGACATCAAATCAAATAACACATGACAACAGCACCAAAAAGATGTTTGTGTCGAAAAGAGTAGTGGAGTAAATCATCATGCATCTGCATATTTTGGGAATCTGTGGCACCTTTATGGGATCGTTAGCACTGTTAGCTCGAGACCTAGGGCACACAGTGACAGGCTCGGACCAAAATGTGTATCCACCTATGTCGACACAACTTGAAAATGCGGGTATTACCTTAATGCAAGGTTATGACCGTAGTCATTTGCAACCACACCCAGATTTAGTGATCGTTGGTAATGCCATGAAACGTGGAATTGACGCCGTTGAATACATGCTAAATCAGGGTTTACCCTATATCTCTGGACCACAGTTCCTTGCCGACCATGTGCTACAAGGTAAACATGTATTAGGGGTTGCTGGTACACACGGAAAAACAACCACTACCACGATGTTAGCTTGGGTATTAGATCAAGCGGGCTTGGAACCGGGCTTTTTAATTGGTGGTGTACCACTTGGATTTAAAGAAAGTGCTCGTCTAGGCGGAGGTCAATATTTCTGTGTAGAAGCAGATGAATACGACTCTGCCTTCTTTGATAAACGATCTAAATTTGTTCATTACCATCCAAAGACAGCTATTCTGAATAATCTTGAATTTGATCATGCAGATATCTTTGATGATCTCGCTGCCATTCAAAAACAATTTCATCATTTGGTTCGTACTATTCCAAGTGAAGGCCGTATCATCGCACCAATCACTGAATCAAATATTGATGAAGTTTTGTCACAAGGCTGTTGGACACCGATCGTCCGTACATCGCTTGAATCTCATGATCAAGCAACTATCTCTGCAAACCAACTTTCTGCAGATGGTACTCATTTCCAAGTCTTAAAAGACAGCGAAGTAAAAGGTACAGTCCAATGGTCGATGACAGGTCAACACTCCGTTGCAAATGCTTTAGCAACCATTGCAGCTGCAGAGCATGTAGGTGTTTCCATTGAAACTGCATGCGAAGCATTATCGAATTTTGGTGGTGTAAAACGCCGTATGGAGCTCCTCGATACCATTCGAGGTATTGAAGTTTTCGATGATTTTGCTCATCACCCAACAGCAATTGACACAACACTGGATGGTGCTCGTAAACGACTAGGCGAACGTAAACTATGGGCGATTATTGAGCCGCGCTCAAATACGATGCGAATGGGAAGCCACAAAGATGGTTTAGCATATTCTGCTCGATTGGCAGATGAAGTGATTTGGTATCAACCTGAGGGTTTAGATTGGGATCTACAACCTGTTGTTGAAGCTGCTCCGAATAAAGCTGTGGTAGCGCGTACTTTAGAAGAGATCATCCGAAATGTCGTGAATGAAGCAGGCGAGGGGGATGCCGTTGTGATCATGTCAAACGGTGGATTTGGTGGTTTGCATCAAAAACTCATTCAAGCACTCAAAGCAAAAGAATAAATAAAAAAGCCCGCTCAGCGGGCTTTTTTATATTTAAGCGATAACGTCATGATATTCATTATGAAAACGCTTAAACATGACAACCACATAAGAGCAAGTTGGAACAATTTTTAATTTTTCTGTACGAGCAAATTCTACAAGTCGATCTAACAATAACTTTGCAGTTCCTTGTCCACGTAAACGATCATCGACCCAAGTATGATCCGCTATAATGATCTGTGGAGTTTGGTAACGATAGCTGATTTCTGCAATTCTTGATTGATCTGCGTCCGTGAGATAAAACTCACCGCCTTTCACACTATCGATATGTTCAAACTGCATATGACCGCTCACTGTATGATTTTATTTAAACAGAACATCATGGATTGCTTCATCTTTGTTGAAAACAGATTTAGCAAATGGACAAAGCGGTAGGATTTTAACATTCTTTTGACGAGCTAATTCCACCGCACGGTCAACAAGTTGACGTCCCACGTTTTGCCCTCTTAATGAATCATCAACCCAAGTATGATCAATAATAAATTTATCTTCACCTGCCCATGAATAAGTCATTTCAGCTAAATGATGGCCATCTTCACCAATAAAAAACTCACCTTTTGATCCATTTTCTTGATGTTTAATTTCTAACATTATCATTATCCTATCATTCGTTATTAAATATAGATTAGAACGACATATTTACATAACACTATGAAAAAATGGGACAAACTTGTCTATCAATTACAAATTCAAAACTTTAATTTATTTTAAAAAAAGAAATATTATAAAAAACAAAAATATATATTGTCAGTCATAATCATTAAATGTTATTTTTTTAATACATAAATGTATTATTATTGTTAAAACATTAATGAGTAAATGAAATGGATATCTATTTAATATCAATTGTAGTATTGATCATCATTGCAATAATCTTATTAATTTCAATTTTTAAAGACAAATTTAATAACCCATTTAAATAATTTGCACACAACTTATAAGTGTGTCATCCTTTGTGCACTCGAAATCAAATGAAACGATTTCAACGTAATTTATTATCAAATTTGAACAAGGGGAGTAGCCTCCTCCAACAGTACTTAAATACTGTGTCAGAATATCGTCATTACACTTTGAAAGAAGTCGGTATCTGAGCATCATTTCGATTATCTAAAATGCATAATCAAAATGGTGTAGGCAAGACCTTGATCATGTTGTTTCAGAATTATTATCTGGCAACTGGTCGAGGTTTTTTTATGCCAAAATCAATTGCCAGTATTGGAGATCACTATGGAAACCATAGGCAATATTTGGCTTTATGTCATTTTTTTTGGCATCGTCACGATTATGCTCTTAATTGACTTTCTAGGTTTTAAACAAAAAGAAGGTCAAGAAGTTAAAGTTAAAACTGCTGCTTATTGGAGTATTGCATGGGTCACTGTCGCAACACTTTTTGGTGGTGGACTATGGCTATATCTAGAAAATACCGCTGGTATAAACGTAGCCAATACGAAAGTTATGGAATATTTTGCCGGCTATTTACTGGAAAAGTCACTCGCAATTGATAACGTCTTTGTGTGGCTAATGATTTTTGCTGCATTCGCTATACCTCCTGCACTTCAACGTCAATTACTCCTTTATGGTGTATTGGGCGCTATTATTCTCAGAACAATTTTTATTTTTATCGGTGCGTGGTTCGTTCAGGAATTTTCGTGGATCCTCTATATCTTCGGTGCTTTCCTTGTATACACTGGATTTAAATTCCTTAAAGGACAAGAGGATGATCCAAATATTGAAGATATGGCCATTCTGAAATGGCTACGTAAACACATGCGAATTACTCCACAGTTGGAAGGAAATAAGTTTTTCGTAAGGCAAAATGGCGTTCTATGGGCAACCCCATTATTTTTAGTGCTAATTTTAGTCGAGGCATCTGATGTTATTTTTGCAGTCGATTCTATTCCAGCGATTTTTGCGGTCACCACTGATCCTTTTATCGTCCTTACAGCTAACTTGATGGCTATCCTCGGTCTACGGGCTATGTTTTTCTTACTGTCTGGAGCCGCTTCAAAAATGCATTATTTGCCTTATGGACTTGGGGCTATTTTAATTTTTATCGGTTTCAAAATGCTTATGCTTGACGTATTCCATATGCCAATTTGGATCTCATTAAGTTTTATCGTGATTGCCCTTTCAATTACAGCATGGCTTTCAATTCGTTATAGTAAAAAACATCATCAAACGACCTTATAAGGTCAAACTTTGTTGGATTCAATAAAGCCTTCATCTGAAGGCTTTATTTATATCATTAGATGAGCCATCTAATTCACAATGCTTAACTTAGGCCATCGTTCCAAAAAACATTTTGACTTAACCCTATGTTCAAAGACTCCACGTGAAACCAAACGATTATTCCACCTTAATTTTAAAGTAAATAAATCTTCAAGCCCCAAAGGGGCGAGGATTTCAATATGATTATTCTCCATTAATTTGATAGCGATTGCGGTTGCCGTTTCTGGCCAAAAACTCATAGCATGATGTACTGAAGTATATGGATCAATTTGAGCACCTTCATCAGTTCTGTACCAATGATGTACCAGAGCTTGATTTGTAATGTCCCAATGAATATTAGGATATCTATGTTGAAGTGCACCCTTTAAATAATTTCGTCTCTCATCCATTTTTTCTGAAGGATCAAAATAAATGACATCAATTTCAGTTTCAAAAATGGAATAATTTTGATTATGTAAATAAGACCAGATCCAATTTCGAATCAAGCCCGCACTAAAATAGGCCGCACTATCAATCTGCCGTAAACACTGTAAAAGTTCATAGATATCTGCATTAGATCGTATTAAATGGCTTAACTTCTCATATAAGTCCATGGGTGAATTCACTTTATATATTTTGATTAGAATTTAATATTTCCACTCAGCTCTCCAATTTTAAATGTTAAGAGACGGTTGGCAAAGATCTTGCATCATCTCCAAAGAAAAAAGCTCAGTAAATTTAGCGCAGCTCTTCGGAGCTCTTTTTTAGGAAATGACGATGAATATGATTCCCGCATTAAATCCACTCAGTGCACCTTGCCAATGTAGTTTCGACTTACAAGATTGGGAAATTCTCGCGCAATATTGGTATCCAGTGGCTCGTATTCAAGATGTTTCAACCACACCACATCAGGTCACTTTACTTGATGTAAAAATGGCGATTTACCAAACTGACAATGGGGAAATTCGATTAGTGCGTGATATCTGCCCTCATCGTGGTGTACCTCTAAGTAAAGGATGGGTAGAGGGTGAAGAAATTATTTGCCGATATCACGGTCTAAGATTCGACCTTGCAGGGAAGTGTACAAAAATTCCTGCTCAACCTGATTTAACTAAGATATCTGACCGTTTTAGTTTAACCCAATTTCCAGTAATTTTGAGATATGGACTGGTCTGGACTAGCTTGCATGGACGTGATTTTCAACACAATAATATTCCCCAACTTGACACTTGGGATCATCCTGATCATCAGTCTATTTTACCTCCATATGTTGATATTGCAGGCTCAGCAGGTCGTCAACTCGAAGGATTCATTGATGTAGCTCACTTTGCATGGGTGCATCAAGAAGCTTTTGCAGATCGAAACAACCCAGTTGTACCGAAATACCATACTGAGAGAACAGACTATGGTTTAAAAACAATTTATATTAGTGGTGTCAGTAATTACCCGCATGCTTTGAAACACCTAGAGCCAGAAGGTTTTGAGTGGAAAAGAACTTTTGATATTTACCCACCATTTTCAGCGATATTAACTGTAGATTTTCCAGACAATGGGATTTTAAAAATCTTGAATGCGTGTTGTCCTGTATCGGTCAATCAAACCAGATTATTTGTTCCTTTGACGCGTAATTTTGATCAGACTGGAGATTTACAAGCAGTCTATGATTTTAATGCCCAAATTTTTGCCGAAGACCAAGATATCGTAGAATCGCAAAAACCTGAAGAATTACCACTTGATTTAATGATGGAAGCGCATTTTGAGGCTGATCGATCTTCGACTACTTATCGTCGTATTCTCGCAGAGTGGGGGCTCAGCAAACGATATACAGTTTAATTAAGATAGATCAGTTACAATCAATCGAAAAAATTAAAAGTGTAGGTTTTAAATGTCTTCTGTAGTTGCATCGACGGCGATTCGCGGTCGCTTCCTAGATATTCAGAATACGGTTGCCCAAGCGCGTGAAATTCACGACCAAGTGCGTTACGTAGAAGATGGTTTATTGATTACTCAAGCGGGTAAAATTCAATGGTTTGGTCGTTGGGAAGATGGGCAACAACAGCTCCGTCAGCTTGAATCCTCTATCCAAGTTGAGCATTACCCAGATCAACTGATTGTTCCTGGTTTTATCGATACGCATATTCACTTTCCTCAAACTGAAATGGTAGGTGCGTATGGCGAACAATTACTCGAATGGCTGAACACTTATACCTTTCCTACAGAAATCCAATTTCAAGACAAAGCTTATGCAGACCAAATTGCACACTTTTTTGTCAATGAGCTGCTGAAAAATGGCACAACGACTGCATTGGTTTTTTGTACAGTTCATAAAGAATCTGTTGATGCACTATTTGAAGCGGCAGAACAATACCAGATGCGTTTGATTGCAGGCAAAGTATTGATGGATCGTCATGCACCTGAAACACTGATAGACACCGCTGAAAATGCTTATACAGATAGCAAAGAATTGATTGAGAAATGGCATGGTAAAGGTCGAAACCTTTATGCCATTACGCCTCGCTTTGCGCCTACCTCTACACCAGAACAATTAAAAAGAGCAGGGCAGTTAAAAACTGAATATCCTGATGTATATATTCATACTCATTTGAGTGAAAACACCAATGAAATCGCTTGGGTGAAAGAGCTTTTTCCTGAGCAAAATGGCTATTTAGATGTGTATCACCACTATGGATTAACAGGCAATAAATCTGTTTTCGCTCACTGCGTTCATTTAGAAGAGCATGAATGGGATTGTATGCATCAAACAAACTCTGCAATCGCCTTCTGCCCGACTTCAAACCTCTTTCTAGGAAGTGGATTGTTTCCATTGAAAAAAACCTGGGATAAACAAGTCAAAGTCGGTCTTGGCACAGACATCGGTGCGGGGACTTCATTTAATCAGCTTCAAACGTTGAATGAAGCCTATAAAGTTCAACAACTCCAAGGCGACAAATTATCTGCATTTGAATCGCTTTATCATGCGACCCTAGGTGGAGCAAAAGCATTAGCGCTCGAGGATAAACTTGGTAACTTTAATATTGGAAAAGAAGCGGATTTTGTTGTATTAAATTTGAATGCCACTGCATTACAAACATTAAGACAACAACGCGCTAAAAATATTGAAGATGCACTTTTCGCATTGTTTACCATGGGTGATGATCGAAATATTGAGGCGACTTATATTTATGGACAAAAAGCATATCAACAATCAGCATCCTAATGCTCAGACTCAACCACAACACCCAATTAAAAAATATGTGTTGATTGGTGCTGTATTCTTAGTTTGTGCTGTCGTGCTTAAACGTGATGCGCATTAAAAAACCATTAGGTTACATTTCGTTTTTTTAAAAAGGGTGCAACATTCTGGGATATGTTTTAAAATTGAAGCATATTTCAGGTGTTGCAGGTCAACACCTTTTTTAATTTTAGAATTGTTGTTTTAGGTATCTACCCATGACCATTGACATGAAAGTGTTGATTTCCGCTGAAGAAATTCAAGCGAAAGTTAATGAACTTGGTAATCAAATTAATGCTCACTATGCAAATAGTGATCGAGAATTGGTTCTTGTAGGCTTACTTCGCGGTTCAGTGATTTTCATGGCAGACCTATGCCGCACCATTGAAAAACCACACGAACTCGACTTTATGACAGTTTCAAGTTACGGCAGTGGAACGACTTCTAGTCGTGATGTTAAAATTCTAAAAGACCTTGATGGTGAAATTCGTGGTAAAGATGTTCTTGTCGTAGAGGACATCATCGATTCAGGCAATACGCTGAGTAAAGTGGTAGAAATCCTTGAAACTCGTGAGCCAAACTCTATCAAACTTTGCACGCTGATCAGTAAGCCTTCTCGAAGAGAGATCGACTTGGAAGTAGAGTTTCTAGGATTTGAAGTTGAAGATAAATTTATCGTAGGTTATGGACTAGATTACGATCAAAAATACCGTCATATTCCATTCATTGGTGAAATCGGTCTGTAATGTTTTTTTAAGAAAGTGGCATATGCCACTTTTTTTATAAACAACAAAATAACAACAACATGTAGCGTGATTCTTCTTTTCAAACATCAATACATAATCAACTATATTTGAGCGACACAATAAAAATTCATGATAAAAAGGAGAACAAGTATGTTTTCACTTATTGGAGCTATTCTTATCGGTTTTATAGCAGGTTTAATTGCTCGCGCAATTCATCCTGGTGACGATAAAGCAGGTTTCATTGTCACGACGTTATTAGGTATTGCTGGTTCATTACTTGCTACATATGGTGGACGCCTTCTTAATATTTATCCCGAAGGTTCATCGGCAGGTTTTATTGCTTCAGTCATAGGCGCAATTATCGTTCTGTTTATTTATAACCTCGTTACCAAAAAATCTTAATCAAAAAAAGCACCTTGTTAAGGTGCTTTTTCATTCCTATGACCTAGATTTTACAAGTTCAGCTCTTTCCAAATTTTTTCAATTTCTGAAGCTGGATAAGCGCCTGTTACCCTAAATCCATTTTCAAAAATAATTGCTGGCGTTCCTTGAACACCTAGACGACGTCCAAGTTCCAAATTTCGTTCAATAGGGTTTGAACAATCAGCTTGGGCTATTGGTTGTTGATTCTTTTGTAAAAGGGCATTCCATGCAAACTCACGGTTTGCGGAGCACCAAACTTGTTTAGAGGGCTGGATCGATTGAGATTTAATTGGATACATAAACGTATAAATTGTCACATCTTTTAACTGGCTTAAATTATTTTCAAGCGTCTTACAATATGGGCAATTTGGGTCAGAAAAGATCGCGAGCTGACGCTTACCATTCCCCCTTACAGTCTTAATGGAATCTTGAAGTGGAAGTTGTTTAAAGTCGACTGAATTATGTTTCAGCACCAAATCACGTGTTAGATTTTTTTGATCTTCGATACGAATCATTGACCCAAAGAATAAATGCTTAGCTTCTTCATCAATATAAATAATCTGATTGTCTAAAGATCCGCTATAGAAACCTTTCATGTCAGTTTTTTGTAAATTTTGAATATTCAATTTTGGATGTTGCGTTTTAATTTTCTGCTGAAGCAATTCAATATTCGCAAAGCTAGAACTTGTAGACAGTGCAAGTAAAGCACTGATTAAAATTTTTTTATACATAAGTTGAGCATATGTTTGATGGATATTATTGCTTATTCTAATCTTCTACTTTCTACAAAGATCAGTTTTTATGTAATTTTAAACCTCATAAATTGTTTCACGTGAAACCAAATATGACAGTTGAATTTTAACTGATTGAAGATAATTGACTCATGCTTAACAGCCGACATAGACTAATGAATCATCGTATCAGCACTGCTGTTCTATAAGACAAATAATGAATGAAAACCAATCGTGGCGAGATTTTATTCTCGTAAGTATCGCACTCTGTATCGGCACCATTGGAACAGCGCTTGCTAGCCCACTTTATCCAATTTACCAAGAATTATGGGGGTTAAACCCGAGCGATATCACCTTTATTTTCGTTTCCTACATGCTAGGGTGCCTGACCACCTTACTGTTTTTGGGCAGAACCAGTAATACCATTGGTTATGTAAAAACTATGCAACTTGGGCTCATTTTTATCACCATTGGCTTGTTAATGTCTATCTTTGCGAGCGATGTCATGTCTCTCTCATGGGGAAGATTTATCATTGGTATCGCATCTGGATTGATGACAACATCTGCTCTTATTGGGCTTATTCAAACTGTTCCAACTTCCCATAAACAAATTGCACCACAATTAAGCTCAATCATTACTGCTGTTGGATTTGGTTTAGGTCCTTTATTTGGGGGATTTTTTGCTGAATTTTTTGCATATCCTTTGGTAATACCTTATGTACCCATTGTGATAGGTTCAATATTTTGCTTCTTTAGTCTATTTACACTCAAACCTATACCTTTTGATGTGCAAAAATTTAATTTTGCTCCCAAATTATTAACACCACAATCACATGATCGCACTCAATTTTTTATACTGAGCTTGACTGCATTTGCTGTTTTTGCAGGATTTAGTTTATACGCCTCACTATCTCCTTCATTTGTTAAAGACATTTTGCCTTGGCACGGTCCACTGATTAGTGGTTCTGCCATTACTGTCATTTTACTGATTTCAGCTGCGACACAATTTTTTTCAAGATCAATCAAACCGCAATCCAGCCTATTACTCGGTATCATGACTTGCTTCATGAGCGTGATCGCTTTATTCCTCTGTATGGAGTTTAAAATTAGCTGGTTATTTTTCCTAAGCGATGGTCTGTTTGGGATTGGACATGGCTTAGCTTTACTTGGGGCTTTCGGACTTATTCATCACATGACCACACCTCACAATCGAGCCGCCGTCATGTCTACTTATCTCTTTATCGGCTATCTCGGAACGATTCTACCCATCCTAGCAGTAGGATATTTAGCTGACCATTTTGGGCTTACAAATGCAGTGATTTGGTTCTGTATTGCAATTTCAATCTTACTGATTGTTTTATTCATAAAGCAGATGAGGGTTAAGCCAAGCAAGTTACCTTTAGCCAATTAACCAAAAAGCCCATTACTGGGCTTTTTAAACCACAGATAAAAACTCGTTTACTTCCCGATACAGAAAGAGCCAAAGATTTTTCCGAGTAAATCATCCGCACTAAAATCACCAGTAATTTCACCTAATGCATTCTGTGCGAGACGTAACGATTCTGCGACAAGCTCTCCTGCATGGTAAACAACAAGTTGTTCACGAGCTTCCGCAAGATAAGATTGAGTGCGCTTCATTGCGTCTAGGTGGCGTGTTCTTGCAATAAAGGTATCTTCTTCAGGCTGAAAGCCTGCATGTGCTGTAATCGCATCTACAAGCGATTGAACACCCATTTCTTGCTTGGCTGAGACCGTAATGTGTCTAAAGCCTTGGAGATCAGCAACTTTAGCTTCACTATCTACTAAATCACATTTGTTAGCGATTAAAATTAAGCGTTTAGGATCGATATAATTAGCAAAGTAAGTATCTGCCAAATGCATCGGATCTTCACCTTGACTCAAATCGTAAACCAAGAGTAGGAGATCAGCATTTTCTATTTCTTTAATCGCTCGACGAATACCTTCCTTCTCAACAATATCTCCCGTTTCACGCAGCCCTGCTGTATCCGTCAGGGTAATTGGCAAACCATTTAGGCTTATTTTCTCATGTAGTACATCACGCGTTGTACCTGCAATGTCCGTTACAATCGCGCGCTCAACACCAGCCAATGCATTCAATAAACTCGATTTACCTGCATTGGGTTTCCCTGCAATCACCACTTGTAAACCTTCACGCAGAAGTTGACCTTGGCGTGCTGATTGTTGTACTGCACCCACTGATGCTTGCACATCTTCCAATAACGCTAAAATTTTTCCATCTGCAAGAAAATCAATTTCCTCTTCAGGAAAATCAATCGCCGCCTCAACATGTAATCGTAAGTGAATGAGTTTTTCTAATACTGTATTTACTTTGGCCGAAAATGCGCCTTGCAATGAACGTACTGCAGAACGAGCAGCTGCTTGTGAAGTAGCATCAATTAAATCAGCAATTGATTCGGCTTGGACTAAATCCATTTTTCCATTTTCAAAAGCGCGCATTGAAAACTCACCCGCTTTTGCTGCAATTGCGCCTAACTCTAACAGTCGGCCCAATAATGTATTTTGAATCACCGGTCCACCATGACCTTGTAACTCAACTACATCTTCACCCGTAAAAGAATTCGGATTTGGAAAACAAATGACCAAACCCTCATCCATGACTTGCCCATTCGCATCAAGAAATTGACGAAATGCAGCATAACGAGCAGGACCGAGTGCCTTACCAGTTAAAGCCTCTGCTATGGCATATGCCTTAGGACCAGACAGTCGAATTACACCTACACCTCCACGACCTGGCGGTGTTGCAATCGCAGCAATAGTGGTTTGATGTTGTAGGTTCGTCATTGAAATGATCTCAAAGCAAGGCAAAAAAAATCCGCCTAAGGATATCACCTTAAGCGGATCGATTCAGCTACTAACAAAACTTAGTTCGTAGATGCTGTATCTTCTTTTGCTAAGCGAGCTTTCTCAACACTCTTATTAATCAGACCTTGCTGAAGAATCGTGATCAAGTTGTTGACAATCCAGTAAAGCACAAGTCCAGCAGGGAAGAACAATAAGAATACCGTGAAAATAATCGGCATAAACTTAAAGACTTTTGCTTGCATTGGATCTGTCGGCTGTGGGTTCAACATTTGTTGAACATACATCGTCACACCCATCAACAATGGTAGGATAAACCATGGGTCCATTGCAGATAAATCTTGAATCCAACCTAACCAAGGAGCGTGGCGTAACTCAACAGACTCCATGAGCACCCAATACAAAGCCAAGAAAATTGGCATTTGAAGAAGTAAAGGTAAACAACCAGATAATGGATTGACTTGTTCACGCTTATAAAGTGCCATCATTTCTTGTGAGAAACGCATACGGTCTTCGCCGAACTCTTCTTTCATGCGTTGCATTTCTGGTGCAATCACACGCATTTTTGCCATAGAGCGATAGCTCTTAGATGAAAGAGGCCAAAGAATAAGTTTCACAAGAATTGTCAATAGAATAATTGACCAACCCCAGTTTCCAACAATGCCATGGAAGAATTGCAAACCTAAGAATAGCAATTTCGCAATTGGCCATAACCAACCATAATCAACCGTTTGATTTAAACCAGTTGCCAAGTCTTTCAATTCAGATTGAATTTTTGGACCTGAGTAGAATGTTGCATCAACAGTCATTGTTTTGCCAGCTGGTACATTAATGGTAGGCGAAGTAAAGCCAATGATATTCATACCATCAGCAGATTTACGTGACTCCATTTTTGCAGAATACGGCTGGTTACCGAAGTTACCAGGCACCCAAGCACTTACAAAGTAATGCTGAACCATTGCAACCCAACCACCTTGAGCCTCAACACTTAACTTTTCTTCATTAAAATTATCAAATTTTAATTTGTTATAGTGCTCATCAGGTGTACCCCAAGCACCACCTAAATAAGTGCCCAGCGTAAAGATTCCTTGATCAGTTTTACCTGGATCTTCAGAGTTGTCACGTTTGATCTGACCAAACATTTGACCTTGCCAGTTTTGCTGACTACGGTTAATCACTTGATAACTTACGTTAACTGGATATGCACCTTCTTGGAAAGTGAACGTTTTGATGATTTCAACACCATCAGCCGTTTTTAATACCATTGGTACTTTTAACACTTTCTCAGCTTCACCATCTTTATTGGTGGTTGCTTGAGCATCAGCTAAAGTATAAGTCGACTTTTCAAACTCAAATGTTGGACGTCCACTACGGCTACTGTCAGGTCCATTTAAACCAATTAAACCTGATTGAGCGACATAAGTACGTTTCTCATCATTTTCAAGCATAACGAACGGTTGTTCACTATTTTTACTTTTATCATGATTGAGTAGTTCAACACGGACAATGTCCCCACCTTTAGGGTTAATCCAAAGATGATATAAATCAGTTTGAACAGCAACTAATTGTTGATTTGCTGTTGCAGGTGTAGTTGTGTCTTGTTGTTCAGCTGCAATATTTGCTTGCGGTATATCAGTTAAACCCGCTGTCGTTTGGCTCGTTGGCAGATCAGCAGAAACATCTTGGGCAACGACGGCAGCAGGTGCTGTCGCAGCAGTTGTTTCAGTTTGACCATAGTCTTTTTGCCAAGCAAGAATAAGCAAATATGCGGTGACAAACATGGCCCCGAGAATTGCAAACCTGGCCCATTGTTGCATATCGATTACCCCAATTGGTTAGAGTGATTTTTGGTTCAATAAACGCTCACGCAAGGGTACAGTAACGTGAGTCATTTGAGAATCTATTTGCTGAAATGAAATAAAACGAATTGCTTTTTTGGGAACAGGATCATATCCACTTCCACCCCACGGATGGCAACGACAAATCCGTCGCGTTGCATACCAGACACCTTTAATCGGGCCATGTATATGAATAGCTTCTAACGAGTATTGAGAACAAGTTGGGAAATAACGGCAACGAGGTCCAAGGAGCGGACTAATCGCAATTTGATAGAAACGAATCAACCAATGCAATATACGGACCATTGGCCACCTCTAACTTTGAGGAGAGGGAACTGATATTTTATGATGTTTTTTTACAAGACGCTGTAGCTTCTGCCATGCAAATTGTAATTGCTTATGCAATTCAGCATTCGGAATCGACTCAATACCTACCTTAGGCATGACCACAATATCCAATAAATCTATATCTTGCTGATTTAAGCGAAAACTTTCGCGAGCAATACGTTTTATTCGATTTCTTTCATGTGCACGGCGCACTTTCTTTTTAGCAACAACAATACCTAAACGGCTTTTAGGCTGTTTAGTCGGTGTAGCTAAAAATAAGAAATGGGGTTGATGCACTTTAAAAAGCGCACCATCAAATACACCTTTGTAATCTGCAGCACAGCGGATTCTCACCTCTGGACTGAAACTATAAAGTGTCATAACACCCAAATCGTCGATAAACTAAACTGGTATTAAACAGTTAAGCTGTGACGACCTTTTGCACGACGACGAGCTAATACTTGACGGCCAGCTTTAGTCGCCATACGAGCACGGAAACCATGAACGCGTTTACGCTTTAATTCAGATGGTTGGAAAGTACGTTTCATATCGAAACTCCAAAGTTGGTGTTCTATAAAGGTTCGCGATTGTATTGTGCATTGTTTGTTCTGTCAATATTAAACAGTATTGTGTAACACTTTTGATGAAAGTTGCTTGAGTCTGAGAAAGATACAAATTTGTTAAATAATCTATTTATACACAAAATAAATATATGTTTTTATTATATTATTTAAGTTAACCACAGAAATATCCATAAACTTATACACAAGATGAAATTTAATTATGGTTGATTTTTAAATTTGAATTTAAATTTAAACACAAGGAATGATTATCCACAGAAAACCGAATCTTATTAAATAAATTCAAATTTATAAATTTAAATTTATTACTATTAGGGTTGTAATTTTCTATGGATAAGGAATTATTTTTTTTTAAATACATATACTTAGGTTGTTGATAACTATGTTTCATATTTTTTATAGATTGTGGATAAGTTATTGCTTTTATTTATCCACAGTTTGTGGAAAACCTTATCCACACCCTGTTTTAAATTTAAATTTAGACTTTTAAATTTGATTATTTGTGTTTAAAGTTCAAAATTACTCATGACATATGTGGATAACTTGGGTATGATTGCCTCCCCAATCTCATGGGGTTGTTTTTAAATTTAAATGGAATGAGGGGTTTCACATGCTGTGGACAGACTGCTTAAATCGCTTGCGACAAGAGCTCTCAGATAATGTCTTTGCAATGTGGATACGTCCATTGGTTGCCGAAGAGGTAGATGGTGTTTTAAAGCTTTATGCACCTAATCCTTACTGGACACGCTATATTCAAGAACATCATTTAGAATTAATTAGCATTCTTGCAGAACAAATGTCTGAAGGACGTGTTTGTAAAGTTGAAATTTTAGTCGACTCACGACCAGGCGCGATTTTATCTGCTTCAGAGCAACCTGCGACAACAACTGCAGCGCTTGAGTCTTCAGCAGCAGCACCTGTAGTCAGAGCAAAAAAAGAAAGCAATGAGCAGCAAAATACAAAAACATCAAAAAAACGATTATTAAATCCGCTGTTTAATTTTGCATTGTTCGTCGAAGGGCGTTCAAATCAGATGGCGGCAGAAACCTGCCGTAAAGTGTTAACTCAGTTAGGCGAACCTCAACATAACCCGTTATTTTTATACGGTCCGACTGGTTTAGGTAAGACCCACTTGATGCAAGCAGTGGGTAATGCTTTATTACAAGCTAAACCAAATGCTCGTGTGATGTACATGACTGCTGAAAGTTTTGTTCAGGATTTTGTGAGTTCACTTCAACAAGGTAAAGTCGAAGAATTTAAAAAAAATTGTCGTTCATTGGACTTACTTTTAGTGGATGATATCCATTTACTTGCAGGTAAAGAAGCCAGCTTAGTTGAGTTTTTTTACACGTTTAATGCCTTATTAGATGAATCTAAACAAATTATTTTGACCTCAGATCGCTATCCTAAAGAGTTGACCGAGTTAGATCCTCGTTTGGTATCTCGCTTTTCATGGGGATTATCGGTAGGGGTAGAACCGCCTGATATTGAAACTCGAATTGAGATTTTACTTAAAAAAGCTGAAAGTAATGGTATCGATTTGCCTCGTAACTGTGCGCTCTTTATTGCACAGCAAGTTGTGGCAAACGTACGTGAACTTGAGGGTGCATTAAATAAAGTCGTCGCGATTTCTCGTTTTAAAGGGACACCAATCGACTTAGATGTGGTGCGAGAATCACTGAAAGATGTTCTTGCGATTCGTGCTCGTACTATTAGCACCGAAAATATTCAGCGTGTAGTCAGTGAATATTTTCGTATCCCATTGAAAGAGTTGGTTGGACCTAAACGAACTCGTATTTATGCTCGACCACGTCAATTAGCAATGGGGCTTGCGAGAGAATTAACGGGCGACAGTTTTCCTGAAATTGGCATGGCATTTGGTGGTCGTGATCACAGTACAGTCATGCATGCCTGTGAAAAAGTGCAGAGTTTGTGTGCTGAAGATCCCATCTTTAATGAAGATTACAAAAATTTAATGCGCTTATTACAAAGCTAAACCTGTTTAAATTCTATTCTTGCAATGCGGCATATTCTGCCGCATAGTACATGATTAAAAGTGTTTTAGTCTGTCGTCGATATACTGTTTTTAGAGGAAATCCATCGTGCGTTTGAAGATCGCGAAAGAAAGCTTACTCAATGTTTTGTCTCATGTTGTAGGTGCTGTAGAACGTCGCCATACGTTAAATATTCTTTCAAACGTCAAAGTTCAGGTTACTCAAGATGCACTGACGATTACAGGTTCCGATCTTGAAGTTGAACTTGTTGCGAGTACAACGCTTATAGAGGGAGCATGTTTACAAGCAGGTCAAACCACAGTACCCGCACGTAAATTGATGGATATCTGTAAATCTTTACCGACAGCAGCACTGATTGATTTACAAATCACAGAAGACCAGCGTTGTATTTTGAAATCTGGTAATAGCCGCTTTGTATTAGGAACATTATCTGCTGAGGATTACCCTTTATTAACGACTGAAAATAGTCAAGGGACTCAAGTTCAGGTCACTGAACGTGAACTAAAACGTTTATTTGAAAAAACCTCTTTTGCGATGGCTGTTCAGGATGTCCGTTTTTATCTTACAGGTACTTTACTTGAAATTGATGAAAATCAGCTTCGTGCAGTGACGACAGATGGACATCGTCTTGCTCTTTGTGAAACATTGGCCAGTTCGAATGCTTCGCAGTTAGTGCAAGCAATTGTGCCTCGTAAAGCGGTTGGTGAATTACAGCGTCTATTGAGTATCGAAGATAATCAACTCTCGTTGTTAATTGGTCGTGAACTGCTGAATGTTACTTTGACAATTCCAAGCCGTGATAAAGAGCAGGGTGATATTACTGTTCGTATTACTACAAAATTAATTGATGGTAAATTCCCTGATTATCGACGTGTTATTCCTCGTGGCGGTGATAAAACAGTTACGATTGCACATGATATTTTCAAACAATCATTACAGCGAGTTGCTATTCTGAGTAACGAAAAATTACGTGGTGTATTTTTAAACTTCAATCCAGATTCACTGCAACTTCGTGCCAATAACCCTGAGCAAGATGAGGCAGTTGAAGATCTTGCGATTCAATACAATAATGCACCTATGGAAATGTCATTCAACGCACAATACATTTTGGATGTATTGAATGTGTTGGATGGTGATGATGTATTAATGACAATGACTGAGGCAAACCAATCTGTATTGGTTCAAGATCCTGCTCATCAAGATCAAACTTATGTCGTCATGCCGATGCGTGTTTAATGTTGTTTTTGATTTAGTTTAATCTGGTCATGTTCATTACGCGTTTAAATATCCAGCGTGTGAGAAATTTAAAAGCGGTTGCACTCCACGAGTTGCAACCGTTTAATGTTTTTTATGGACAAAATGGTTCAGGAAAAACGTCTATATTAGAAGCAATTCACTTATTGGCCACTGGTCGATCTTTTCGTACACATATTCCTAAACATTACATTCAAAATCAAATGCAGGATGCGATTGTATTTGCACAGTCTGCTACTGAAAAGATTGGTATGCAAAAGCTCATTACAGGTGAGCAAAATATTAAAGTGAATGGGGATAGTATTGCCACGCAAGGACAGCTAGCCAAAATTTTACCATTACAGCTTATTGACCCTCTGAGTACAGATATTATTGATCACGGAGCTAAACCAAGACGACAATTGCTTGATTGGTTAATGTTTCACGTGGAACCAGATTTTTACTATGCATGGCAATTTTATTCTAGAGCATTAAAACAACGAAATAGCTTATTAAAATCAAAACGTAATCTGACGGTGCAAGATTTAGAAGCATGGAACAAAATGCTTAGTGAGTACGGTGAAATATTACATTTACAACGTCAGGCTATTGTTGAACAGTGGCAGATATTTTTTCAGCAAGATCTTAAAACACTATTACCAGATATCGAGATCCATATGGAGTATGCAGCAGGCTTTCATGTGGAACATGGCTTGGCTGAAGACTTGATTTTGTATCATCAAAAAGACTGCGAAAGACGCTATACAGAATATGGTCCACACCGTGCAGATTTAAAGTTAAAAACCCCAACAGGAGATGCAGATGCCGTACTGTCACGGGGGCAAAAAAAATTATTAATCATGGCTTTAAAATTGTCACAGATCGCAATGTTGCATGCGTCTAATAAGGAAACTGTGGTATTATTAGATGATGTGACAGCAGAATTAGATATAACCGCACAACAACGTTTAATTGAGCGATTGAGCCAACTTGGTAGTCAAGTTTTCATTACCACTTTAGATCATGAATCTGTACAAAAACATTTACATGATTTGTCTATTTCCTATCAATTATTCAATGTTGAAAACGGTTCTGTTCAAGTTGTTGTGCAATAATTTTTTGAAGTTTTCTCCATCTTTGGATAGACCTTTTTTTCACTAGGGAGTAACCATGAGTTCAGAAGATCAAGCTGCTTCTCAAATAGAACAAACCATTGAAAAGGCTTATGATTCCTCTAGCATCAAGGTATTACGTGGTTTAGACGCAGTACGTAAGCGTCCAGGCATGTATATTGGTGATACGGATGATGGTACTGGTTTACACCATATGGTGTTTGAAGTGGTGGACAACTCGATTGATGAAGCCCTTGCTGGTCACTGTGATGAAATTCTGGTTACCATTCACGAAGACGAATCTGTTTCTGTCGCAGATAACGGTCGTGGTATTCCCACAGATATTCACCCTGAAGAAGGTGTATCTGCTGCTGAAGTCATCTTAACGATTCTTCATGCGGGTGGTAAGTTTGATGACAACAGCTATAAGGTTTCTGGTGGCTTACACGGTGTAGGTGTTTCAGTTGTAAACGCTTTGTCTAGTAAACTGGAACTCACAATTCATCGTGCTGGTAAAATTTATGAACAAGAATACCGCCATGGTGACCCTCAATACCCTTTAAAGGTGGTGGGCGATACAGATCGTTCAGGTACTCGTGTACGTTTTTATCCAAGTGCTGAAACATTCAGTCAGACCATTTTCAATGTCGATATTTTAGCTCGTCGTTTACGTGAACTGTCATTTTTAAATGCGGGCGTCCGAATTGTTCTACGTGACGAACGTGTTGGTTTAGAACATGTATTTGATTATGAGGGTGGTTTATCAGAATTCGTTAAATACATTAACGAAGGAAAAACGCATCTTAACGATATTTTTCACTTTACCACGCAAGCTGATAATGGCATTGGTGTTGAAGTTGCATTGCAATGGAATGATACGTACCAAGAAAACGTACGTTGCTTTACCAATAACATTCCTCAAAAAGATGGTGGTACTCACTTAGCTGGTTTCCGAGCTGCTTTAACTCGTGGCCTTAATAACTACATGGAAAACGAAAACTTACTCAAAAAAGAGAAGGTTGCAGTTTCTGGTGATGATGCACGTGAAGGTTTAACAGCAATTGTTTCAGTGAAAGTTCCTGATCCAAAATTCTCTTCTCAAACCAAAGAAAAATTGGTATCGAGCGAGGTAAAACCTGCTGTTGAACAAGCAATGAATAAAGCTTTTTCAGAGTATCTTCTTGAAAATCCAGCTGCAGCTAAATCAATTGCGGGTAAAATTATTGATGCCGCACGTGCACGCGATGCGGCGCGTAAAGCACGTGAAATGACTCGCCGTAAGAGTGCGCTTGATATAGCAGGTCTTCCAGGTAAATTGGCGGACTGTCAAGAAAAAGATCCAGCTTTATCTGAACTATATCTTGTCGAGGGTGATTCAGCAGGTGGTTCAGCGAAACAAGGTCGTAACCGTAAAATGCAAGCGATTTTACCGCTCAAAGGTAAAATCTTAAACGTGGAACGTGCTCGTTTTGACAAGATGATTTCTTCTGCTGAAGTCGGAACACTGATTACAGCATTAGGTTGTGGTATCGGTCGTGAAGAATATAATCCAGACAAATTACGTTACCACAAAATTATTATTATGACCGATGCGGACGTGGATGGTTCACATATTCGTACGCTGTTATTAACGTTCTTCTTCCGTCAAATGCCGGAATTAGTGGAACGTGGTCATATTTATATTGCTCAGCCACCACTTTATAAATTAAAGAAAGGTAAGCAAGAGCAGTATATTAAAGATAATGATGCGCTTGAAACATATTTAATTTCGAATGCAATTGATGAGTTGGCATTACATATCAGTGCTGACGCACCTGCGATTCGTGGTGAAGCGCTTGCAAAAGTCATTGCTGATTATCAGACATCACAAAAAAGCTTACAGCGATTAACGATTCGTTATCCTGCAACTTTGTTAGATGCTTTACTTGGTTTAGATGCTTTTAAATTAGATCAAAATCAGGATGAAGCTTATGTGACGTCTTGGGCAGAGCAATTGCGTCAAGCAATTGAAACACAACAGCCAAGCTTAAGACCTGAATTCACGCTCGAAGCATTCGAAAAAGAACTCGCAGATGGTTCACGTGAAACACATTACTGGCCACGTTTAACAGTGTATGTACACAACCTTCCTCATCACTATTTATTAGATGCTGGTTTATTAGGTTCAGGTGAATATAAACGTTTACTTCAAAACTCAAAGAGTTGGTTTACGTTACTTGAAGACGGGGCTTATTTGCAAAAAGGTGAGCGTAAAGTCAATGTTGCTAACTTCCATCAAGTATGGCAACAAGTATTGGCAGATTCACGCCGTGGCATGATGATCCAACGCTATAAAGGCTTGGGCGAGATGAATGCAGAGCAGCTTTGGGAGACCACGATGGATCCTGAAAATCGTAATATGCTTCAAGTGACGATTGATGATGCAATTGAAGCAGATCGCATGTTCTCTTGTCTCATGGGTGATGATGTTGAACCACGTCGTGCATTTATTGAAGAGAATGCATTGAATGCAGATATTGATGCTTAATGCTATAAGTTAAAAAAAGCACTCTTAGGAGTGCTTTTTTTGTATCAATCTAAAATCTTAAGTCATTTTTTTGGAATTAATTTCAATAAAATGATGTGCTTGAAGTCACATATTTTATTTATTATATGAAATATAAAGATAATTAAATAAGCATTTACGAAATTAATAAATAATTAAAACTATAAAATTCAATAATTTATAATTAGATAATAAAAAATAGAGCAATAGCTCTATTTTTTTAAATAGAGAGTGATTAAAATTTTTGTCATGGAAAAGAATCCATTTAAATGCTTAAAAGGAACTAAGAATGAAAAAAACAACTCTGGCTTTATTGGCGGCTTCAACCATGGGTATGGTTTCAACTGCTCAAGCAAAGGTTGATGTGTGTGTATTTGATTTACTCGGTAAGTCTGGTGAATCGTTTCAAATGGCTCAAGAATGGGCATTGGCAGCAAAGGGCTGGGGTGCAGATATCAATCTGATTCCACGTCAAGATGAGGCTGTAGCCGATAATGATTTTAAAGCAGGTAAGTGTGATGCTGTTTTCTTAACAGCGATGCGTGCTCGTCAATATAACAAGTTTGTGGGTTCGATTGACTCTTTAGGTGGCGCACCATCAAATGCAATTGCACAACGTGCGATTACTTTTGCTTTAGACAAACGTAATGCTGCAAAGATGGTCACAAATCTCGGTGGGAAAAAATATGAAGTGGCTGGTATTGCACCACTAGGGGCAGCATATATTTTCGTGCGTGATAAAAAAATTGATTCAATCGAAAAAGCTGCAGGTAAGAAATTCGCAGTATTAAGCTATGACCCCGCACAAAAAATTATGGTGCAACGTGTCGGTGCTCAAGCAGTCGGATCTGATGTTTCAAACTTTGTTGCGAAGTTCAATAATGGTCAGGTGGATATGGTGGGTGCACCAGCATATGCCTATAAGCCTCTTGAAATTTATAAAGGTTTAGGTAGTACAGGGGCAATGTTTGATTTCCCTGTGGTACACATTACAGCAAACTTTGTGATGAAGCCTGAAAAATTCCCTGAAGGGTTTGGTCAAAAATCACGTGATTGGTTTGTGAAAAACTTGCCGAAAAGCTACGCAATGATCAAGCGTTTAGAGGGTGAAATTCCTGCTAAGTACAAAATGCAATTCTCAGCTGAAGAAAAGCTGAAATATCAAAAACTACTTCGTGATGGTCGTATGGATCTCACTAAACAAGGTATTTATGACAAAGAGATGATGTCTGTTCTTAAGAAAGCACGTTGCTCTGTCGATAAATCCAACTTCGAATGTTCACTTGGTGGTGAATAATTCTGATTTCTAAAGAAAAAATCCTAGACCTGGTCTAGGATTTTTTTTATTCATTTTATGTCATTTTCGCCAATGCACATTTATAAGAAAAAAGTATGCTTTAATCACAATAAGTAGTATTTAAATGATCTGTATCTAAAAACCATATACATACAGCATCTCAGGATCAGTATCTACACAATTGGATCGTGTAATCTCATTTTAGTTCAACACACTGACACTGAAGTTTAAGGTGTTCGATATGGGATATTCGAGACTATAAGAAAGAAGGAATAGGAAACAATAAAATGAATTTAACCAAAACATTATTACTATCAGCAGGTTTAATGACTGCTGCAACGGCTTCACAAGCAAAGCAAGTCGTCTGCGTGTTTGATCTCGTCGGGAAAAACGGCGATGTCTATGCGTTAATGAAAGACTATCAACTTGCTGCTAAGCAGTGGGGAGCTGATATTGAGCTTAAAGTCGGACAAAATGAAGGCGTAATTGCTGAAGATTTCAAAGCAGGTAAATGTGACGGTGTCAGTATCACAGGGATGCGCGGTCGTCAGTTTAATAATTTCACTGGCTCTTTAGATGCCATTGGTGCGATTACTAATCTCAATTTAGCTGTCAAAGTTATGCAAGGTTTAGCAAGTCCAACTTTTGCAAAGCATATGAAAAATGGCAACTATGAAGTTGCAGGTGTGATTCCTGTTGGTGATGCTTATTTAATGGTGCGTGATCGTAGTATTAATACGGTTGCTAAAGCTGCGGGTAAAAAGATCGCCGTACTTGATTATGATCAGGCACAAAAAATTATGGTACAGCAAATTGGTGCGCAGGCAGTGAGTTCTGATGTCACTAATTTTGGTAGTAAATTCAATAACGGCCAAGTTGATATTATTGGTGCACCAGCAGCGGTATTCCGTCCTTTAGAACTTCATAAAGGGCTAGGAACGAAAGGTGCAATTGTGAATTATCCAATTCTTCAAGTGACCGGTAACATCATCATTCGTCATGATAAATTCCCTGAAGGTTTCGGACAGAAATCGCGTGATTGGGTGAAAACACAATTACCACGTGCGAATCAAATTTTAGGCAAAATGAAAGCGGATATTCCGGCTAAATATTGGATGAATGTTCCAGCTGGAGATAAACCTGGTTATCAAAAATTGATGCGTGAATCTCGTATTGCACTTACTAAACAAGGTGTTTACAACAAACAAATGATGAAACTACTTTGGCAGTTCCGTTGTAAGAATGAACCGACAAACTTTGAATGTAGCTTGCAGGATGAGAACTACAAATAAGTTCATAGGACGTTACATTTAAATCCGATAAATTTACTCTGAATAAACTTTAAAGTTCGAGTTATGACCATATATTGAGTATGTTATACTTGATATATGGTCTTTTAATTTCAAAGCCTATTTAATTTTTTGAGGAATCCATCATGACTGCCCAAGCACTTGAGCTGACTGACAATGCTGCGAATAAAGTTCGTCAACTTCGTGAGAGCGAAGGAAATCAAGATTTGATGTTACGTGTATATGTGACAGGTGGTGGTTGCTCTGGTTTTTCTTACGGATTCAATTTTGCTGAATCTCAAAATGAAGACGATGCTGAATTTGTGAATGGTGATGTGAAGATGCTTGTTGACTCACTGAGTTATCAATATCTCGTTGGTTCAGTTGTTGATTATGTCGAAGGCTTGGAAGGATCTCGCTTTATCGTGCAAAATCCTAATGCGACAACGACATGTGGTTGTGGATCTTCATTCTCAATTTAATATGCAGCAAAAAAAAGCCCGCTAAGCGGGCTTTTTTTATGATAATTTTTGCTGTTCTTTCAGAATTAAATCAGTCAGCTCATGATAATTTTGAACTGGAATCCAATGATTCGCCTCTAAATGAATTTCCGTATATGGACCTTCAACATAATTTTGATTGAACTGAACACCTTTAGCATCAATTGCAACGTCATCTTTGCCCCAAATAAATAAAGTGGGAACTTTGACTTTATTGAATAGCGTTTTATTAGAGCTAAAAGGTAAACCTCGATACCAATTGAGTGATGGGCTGAGCCGTTTTTCTATAATCATTTCTTGTTTAAAGTCATTTAATTGTTCAACTGTCATTCCAGAATTTTTTAATAAAGCCTCGCCAATTTGAGGTGTTTTATTAAAGAGCAACTCAGGTATCCATGGAAGCTGAAATAGTCCCATATAATAGGATTTAAAAAGTTGTGTACTGCTGTAAAAAGCCCGCATAAATGCTGCTTTGTGAGGGACGGAGATCGCGGTCAAATGTTTAATTTTATTAGGATAACGTAGAGCAACTTCCCAAGCAACGACTGCGCCCCAGTCGTGTCCTACGATATATGAAGGCTCTCCAATTAAGTCGAGTAAAACATTTACATCATCTGCTAAATGTTGAATGGCATAATCTGCACGTTTCTTTGGTTGAGCCCTTAAGCTATATCCACGTTGGTTTAACGCATAGGTGCGAAAACCATGTTGGTTTAGTATTTCGGCACTATGCTGCCAAATTTTTGATGTTTCAGGAAAACCATGTAATAGCACAATTGGAGTGCCATCGATTGGACCGCTATCTATTACATCAAAAATAAGATTACCTTTTTGAAACTCAGTGATTCGTTGTTGTTTTTCCATAATCAATATCCTCTTTCCTTTACATATCTTTATCAAATTTGGATGATAGAACTAGGGCTGAACGGGTCAGTTCTAGGTGAAAGAAGGTCGTTCATTGTCTGACAATATTATGGGTTGATTAAACGGTGTATTTGTATTGGGATTTGTTTTTGTAAGAACGTTAAGCAAAGTCTCAAAGCTAAGGTCCGATAGCTTAAGCTCGGAGTAACCAAGTGGACATCTTCAGGGATTAGAGACCATTCAGGTAAAATATGAATCAACGTTGAGTTGACTAATTGATGGGCCACTTGGATTTCTGCAACGGCGGCAATACCTAAATGTGCTTCTACAGCAGCAAGAGCATGTTCGGATGGTGTCACCATCAGATGTGTATAAATTTTAAATTTTTTTATCGTACCGTTTTTGAAAAGTTTGATTTTGGACAGCTCGCGGTTATGTGAGATAAAATGATGATCACACAGTTGCTCTGGGTGTTCAGGAATGCCACAACGCATTTGATAGGTTGGACTGGCGCATAAAATTCTTCGAACTTGTCCAACCTTTTGAGCATGGAGTGTAGAGTCTGCTAAATCACCAAGTCTGATGGCTAAGTCATATCCTCCAGAAATCAAATCAACTTTAGTGTCATTCAAATCAATTTCAATATCAATGTGTGGATATTCAATTAAAAATTGAGAGATTAAAGGCAATACCACCAATTTTCCAAAAGTTCCCGAAGCAGCTATTCGAATTCGACCTTTGGGTTGTATTTCTAATTGTGTGAGGTCGTTCGTCAGCGATTCAATCTGATGAAATAGGGGGGAGATTTCTTTTAAGAAAATCTTACCAGCATCAGTTAGTGAGCTTGAATTGGTATTTCGATTTAATAATCTAATATTTAAGGATTCTTCAAGTCTTGAAAGTCGATTAGATAACGTGGATTTAGCAATATCATAACGTCTTGCTGCCGCGGATAAACTTCCAGCATCTGCAATCAGTACGAACCAATATAGGTCATCGATTGAGTAGGGTAAGCTGTTCATAAAATCGAACACCACCTTTCATTTTTATTGTCTATTCACATCATTATAGAACCGCTAAGTTAAGTCAATTGATCAGATGTAGCAAATGATCTGATTTAGCAAATTGAGGACATAGCAATGACAATGAATTGTGATTTAGAAACTGGTACTTGTTCAGTAGCCGAATTGGAAAAAGGCCAAAATGCAGTGGTCAATGTAGCATCTGACCTCAGCCTGATTTATGTGGGTGACCCAATGTGCTCATGGTGTTGGGGAAGTTCAAATATCATTAAACAAGCGCGTGAATATGCAATTCAGCATGGTGTTGGCTTTCAAGTGATTAGCGGTGGTTTAAGACCTGGTGGAGGTGATGCTTGGACTGATACTTTCAAGAATTTTTTACGCACCGAATGGAAAAATATTCAGAGACTGACTCAACAACCTTTCACTGAAAAATTGTTAGAAAGAGCACATTTTAATTATGATACTGAGCCTTCAGCACGTGCTATTTACGTTGCTCGACAACTTTGGCAAGACCATGATCATCATGATGAAAAACTTTTGGCATTTTTTTCAGCAATCCAATATAAATTTTATGTGGATGGTGAAGATCCGAACGAGCTTGAATATTATCGAAGTATATGTGAAACATTTGAGCTAGATTTTGACGTATTCTCAACGTTGTTTGAATTACCTGAGACCCAAACAGCGACCTATGAAGAGTTCAAGCTTAACCGAAGTTGGGGCATAAAAGGGTTCCCAAGTTTTGTGATACGTCATGGAGACAATGTCAAAATCATAGGCTCTGGTTATGTGACATTGGAAAAATTAACACAAGCTATTGATGACTTAATCAAAGATGCGCGTATATAAGGAAAAGTTGAATGGCAATTATTCTACAAATTGATTTTCCCTATGATGGACCTTGGGGTCATGAAATGTTTGAAAGTTTCAAAACACTCGCGGATTCAATAGCAAATGAGAAAGGCTTGATTTGGAAAATTTGGACTGAAAATGAAGCGTCCAAAGAAGCAGGTGGAATTTACTTATTTGAAAGCCAATCAGATGCAGAGGATTATCTAAATATGCATCTTCAGCGTTTAAGGGAAAATGGCTTTACTGAATGTAGACATCGAATTTTTGCTGTAAACTCGCCACTTTCAAAATTGAATTTTGCACCTGTTTAGGTAAATCGATGTATCAACTCAGGATAGTGGATACATCGATTCTTCATTTAAACAGCAGTGATCGTTCCTAAAACTCGATCTCCTTGAGCTCCTGTCACTTCAGGTAAATTACCAGCAAGTTGGTTTACAAATCGCATAGCCAACCACGCAAAAGCGGTCGCCTCCACCCAAGTCGGTGCTAATCCCAAATCTGCTGTGGTTTGAACACTCCACTCATGTTTACGTAAACGCCAACGTAATTGTTCTAATAATTGTGAGTTGTATGCACCACCCCCACAGACATAAACTTCACCTGTGTCCATAGGGGAGCGATAAATGGCTTTCTTAATGGCACGTGTCGTGAGTTTCATCAGCGTTGCTTGAACATTTTCAGGCGTATCTTCAAGTTCATCGTATTCAACATCGCTACGCCAATCCGCAATTTGTTCATCCAACCATTCCAAATTAAAGTCTTCACGACCAGTACTTTTTGGCGGCTCTTTCGAGAAAAAGTCATGTGATTGCAAACGATCAAGCAAAGCACGAATAGGCGTACCATAAGCAGCCCAATTGCCATTTTCATCATAAGGCTGCCCTGTGTAACGTTCACACCAAGCATCCATCAAAATATTGGCTGGTCCAGTATCGAAGCCATATACGCCTTTAGGATCACCCGCAGGTAACATACTGACATTGGCAATTCCACCGAGATTTAAGATCACACGGTGTATCGTCGGATGCTGAAATAAGGCTTGATGGAATGCTGGCACTAGAGGTGCACCTTGACCACCAGCAGCCATATCACGGCGTCTAAAATCTGATACCACAGGAATTTGAGTGATTTCAGTAATAATATTGGGATCACCAATTTGCAGGGTAAATCCATGTTCGGGACGATGACGAATCGTTTGACCATGAGATCCAATAGCTTTTATTTGAGTTCTATCGAGATTATTTTCTTGTATAAGTTGATTGATTCCATGACCGATCATCTGTGCTAAAGCGACATCAGCTTTACCCATGCGGTCAATTTCATTATCGTCTGGCAAAGTAAGTGCCATCAGTTCATCACGTAAATCTGGATCAAAGGCTAATGTCAGCGTTGCATGGATCTGTAATGGATCAAAAGAAGCGGCTACAAAATCGACGCCGTCCATACTCGTGCCAGTCATTACACCAATGTAGATTGTGGTCATGATTATTCTTAAGCCTGCATTGTGCTGAAAAAGTGTTAGTATATCGCACAAATTGAACAACAGATGTATTTGGGTTTTGTGATGTCAAATTTCCTGCCTGCTGAAGAACAACTTGCCCTCATTCAACGAGGCACACATGAAATTATTTCAGAAGAAGATCTTCTGAAGAAATTAAAATTGAATCGTCCTTTGAAAATTAAGGCGGGTTTTGATCCTACAGCACCAGACTTACACTTAGGTCATACGGTATTAATTAACAAGCTTAAAGTGTTCCAAGACTTAGGTCATGAAGTATTCTTCTTGATTGGTGATTACACTGCGATGATTGGTGACCCAACAGGTAAAAGTGCAACTCGTCCACCATTGTCACGTGAGCAAGTCTTAGAAAACGCGAAAACCTATCAGGAACAAGTGTTCAAAATTCTTGATCCAAATAAAACTAAGGTGGTGTTTAACTCAGAATGGTTTGCTCAAAAAACTGCTGCTGATCTGATCCAATTGGCTTCACAGCAAACGGTTGCACGTATGCTTGAACGTGATGACTTTACTAAACGCTATAACAACCAACAGCCGATTGCGATTCACGAGTTTTTGTATCCATTGGTGCAAGGCTATGACTCTATCGCGCTTGAGGCAGATGTTGAGTTAGGTGGTACAGATCAAACCTTTAACTTGCTGATGGGGCGTACTTTACAAGGTCGTTATAATCAAGAGCCACAAGTGTGTATCACTGTACCAATTCTTGAAGGTTTAGATGGCGTCAACAAAATGTCTAAATCTTTAGGTAACTACATTGGTGTATTTGATGCACCTGGTGCGATGTACCAAAAAGTACTTTCAATGCCAGACAGCTTAATTGAGCGATATTTCGAACTTCTTAGCTTCAAGTCAATGGAAGAGATCGAAGGCTTATTGAAAGAAATGGCTGAAGGTCGTAACCCTCAAGAAATTAAACGTATTTTAGCACTCGAGTTAGTGGAGCGTTTCCATGGAAGCGAAGCTGCTGCGAATGCACATAAAGGTGCAGGGAATATCATCACAGAGGGTGAGCTTCCTGAAGGAACGCCAGAAGTGACGATTTCACGTGGTGAATTCGGTGGTGAAATGTTTATTGCTTCTATTGTTCGTGCAGCAGGGTTAACTAAAAATGCAGCACAAGCCAAAGATGCTGTTTCACGTGGAGCCGTAAAAGTTGATTGGGAGGTGGTGGATGCATCATTCTCAATTAACGAAAACAAAACAGTGATTGTTCAAGCAGGTAAAAAGGCCATTGCTAAAGTAACTTTTACTGACTAAATCATTAAGTTTTGCATGATTAAAAAGCCATCCTAAGTGATGGCTTTTTTATGCCAAGAATGAAATGAAGATGAAAGATGGATTAATTTTTGGTTGTTCTGGTTGAAATCCATTAAAATGCGCCATCCAATACTTATTTGTTTGAATATCTATGATTCAGTTAGACCAACTTACCATTCGCCGCGGCGGTCGCATTTTATTCGAAAAAGCGTCTATGCAACTTCACCCTGGTTGGAAGATTGGTTTAACAGGTGTCAATGGTGCAGGAAAATCGACGTTGTTTTCAGCATTACTTGGGGGCATGGAATCAGATGGTGGCTCATTGACACGACCATCGGTTTGGACAGTGGCGCATATGGCGCAAGAGATTAAAGCGCTGGATATGAAAGCGATTGATTTCGTTCTATCAGGTGATGAAGAGTATTGGGATATCCAACACAAACTTGAGCATCCTGACGGATTGTCTGATCAAGATTTAGCAAATTTATATGGTCGTTTTGATGAAATTAGTGGCTACTCAGCGCCGTCTAAAGCATCACAACTGATGGCTGGTTTAGGTTTCTTTGAACATCAGTCAGAACTTAGCGTAAAAAGTTTCTCTGGTGGATGGCGTATGCGTTTAAATCTTGCGCGTACTTTGATGAGTCGTTCAGATTTACTCTTACTTGATGAACCGACGAACCATTTAGATTTAGACGCTATTTTATGGTTAGAAGACTGGTTGAAAGCATATGAAGGCACATTGGTACTGATTTCGCATGACCGTGATTTCTTGGATGCCATTACCGATCATATTTTGCATATCGAAAACCAAGAACTAACGCTTTATACCGGTAACTATTCAACATTTGAACGTACCCGAAGTGAACGTTTAGCTCAGCAACAACAGGCGTATGAGAAACAGCTTGAGCTACGTGCACATCTGCAAAAATATATTGATCGTTTTAAAGCTAAGGCAACCAAAGCGAAACAGGCACAAAGTCGTATTAAACAGCTTGAACGAATGCAAGAGCTTTCTGCTGCGCATGTCGATACGCCTTTTACCTTTAGCTTCCGTGAACCGACCAAAATGAGTTCTCCGTTGTTACAACTGGATAGTGCTGATATTGGTTATGGTAACAAACTGATTGTGACCAATGTGAAACTACAAATCACGCCAACCAGCCGTATCGGTTTACTGGGAATGAATGGTGCAGGTAAGTCCACATTAATTAAATCATTGGTGGGTGATTTACCTTTAATTCAAGGTCAACGCAAAGCATCCGAATTACTTAATATTGGTTATTTCGCCCAACATCAAATGGATGCATTAGATGGTAATGCGAGTCCAATGTTGCAGTTATCTCGTATTGCAGATAAAAAGATTAGTGAAGCGACTTTACGTGCCTTCTTAGGGAGTTTTGGTTTCTCTGGTGAGCGTATGGATACGCCGTGTGAAAGCTTCTCTGGGGGTGAGCGTGCACGTTTAGCATTGGCTTTGATTGTCTGGCAGCGTCCAAATGTTTTAATTTTAGATGAACCGACCAACCATTTAGACTTGGATATGCGTCATGCATTAACTATGGCACTACAAGACTTTGAAGGGGCAGTGGTGTTGGTCTCACATGAACGCCAATTAATTGCAAGTGTCTGTGATGAGTTACTCCTAGTGCATAACGGTAAATGTCGTGAGTTTGAAGGTGATCTGGTCGCTTATGCAGACTGGTTACGTCAAGCACGTGCAGAGTTGATGAAGCAAGGGCAGCAAGCACCTGAGCCAGTAAAATCTCAAGTGATCGATAAGCCTGTAGTTTCTAAAGTAGATAAAGAAGCACAGCGTAAAGAAGCTGCGCGTCGCCGTGAAATGAGCCGCCCAATTCGTAAAAATATTGAAAAACTGGAAGCTGAGATTGCGAAAATCCAACCACGTCTAGGTCAGATTGAGGATGCTTTAGGGGATGCTTCACTTTATGATGCGTCTCGGAAAGATGATCTTTTAAAATTGATGAATGAACAAACTGAGCTTAAAGGAAAATTAGCACAAGCAGAAGAAAAAATGCTTGAACTGATGATGGAACTTGAAGAGTTAGAAAGTTCATTCGAAGATTAATGAATAATTTCTAAATAAAAAAAGCCCAATGAAAATTGGGCTTTTTTTATAAAATATTGAGTTATATAATTTTATTTATGTGATTAAATATTGAAAATATTAATAATTTTTTGAGTTTTATAATGGGTGACATAATTCAATTTAAAAAGAAAAGAATTACTAAAGGTTTAATAATTTCAGGAATGGGTGGTGTTTCGAATGAAAATGGACTTGTTGCTAAAGATTTAACACATGCAGATTTAATGTTTTATGGGCTTTATTGGGATAATATAATAGTCACACAAATTCCAATGTTTCATTTTACTAATGATGTAATTGAAGAATTTAGAAGTAATGGTGTCATTGAGTTTTATTCTAATGCACCCCCACAGTCAATGCATTCATCAGAAATGCAAAGAATGGCATTAGAATCATTATTAGCATGTCAAAGTGTAAGAAGACAAAATAAAGATGCAGATTGGATAATTTATAATAATGTTGCTGAGGAATTTAATAGTATTGAATCTGAAAGTTTAATTGAACAGGATTCTATTCGAGTTGAAATTTCAAAATGTTTACCTTATCCAAGTACGTATGTTCCGATTGATACATTAAGAAAATTTAGAGAAGATTATTTGGATGAATTAGATAGATTACATTTTGCTAAATATAAATTATTTGAAAAGATTAGTTCTCATGAGAATTTAGCACGTAGAGATTTAGCAAAATGTTATGAGCTGGAAGAATTTGAAAGAGCGATTCGAGATTATGAGCACGCCTTTTCATGTAGGTTTAGATATTACTCTATGAAATCTTTAATTAGTGATATTCGGCATAATAAGTCAGAACTTTTAGAAGTTGGTTTAGCTGCAGGTGATTTAGTTCTTGGTGGATTTAATCTTTCAGGAACATATAATTTTGGAAAAACATTTTTTAATTTATTTAGTTCTAAACAAAAAATTCATGAAGCAAAGCAGAATTCCCCTGAATTTCAATTCATATCCTCAGCAATAAGTAATGGAATAATTCTGCAAAAGTTTAATAACCAAAATTAAAAAACCGCGCTTTCGCGCGGTCTTTTATTTAAAGTGACAAATTATTTTTTGTCATCTTTAACTTCAGTGAACTCAGCATCTACAACACCGTCGTCCGCTTTTTGTTGTTGACCAGCAGTATCACCTTGGAATGCATTTGGATCAAAACCTTGCGCACCACCTTGAGCACCCTGCGCAGCTTCATAAGCACGTTGAGTGATCGGCATGATGATGTTTTGAAGTGCTTCAGTTTTCGCTTTGATCGCATCAACATCATTTTCTTTTGTTGCAGCTTCAAGTTCTGAAACAGCAGTTTCAACCGCAGTTTTTTCATCAGCAGTTACTTGTTCGCCAAGGTCTTTTACTGCTTTTTGAGCAGAAGAAACTAATGCATCAGCTTCGTTACGCGCTTTTGCTAATTCTTCAAACTTACGGTCTTCTTCCGCATTCGCTTCAGCATCTTTGATCATCGCTTCAATTTCAGCATCGCTCAAACCTGAGTTTGCTTTAATTTGAATTGATTGCTCTTTACCAGTACTCTTGTCTTTCGCAGATACTTTCAAGATACCATCAGCGTTGATGTCGAACGATACTTCAATTTGCGGCACACCACGTGGAGCAGGTGGGATATCGCCCAATTGGAAGTTACCCAACAATTTGTTTTGTTGAGCCATTTTACGTTCACCTTGGTAAACCGAAATGTCTACTGCAGGCTGGTTATCAGCAGCTGTAGAGAACACTTGTGATTTTTTCGCAGGGATTGTTGTGTTTTTCTCGATGATTGGAGTTAACACGCCACCCATTGTTTCAATACCAAGTGTCAAAGGTGTTACGTCAAGTAATAGAACGTCGTTCTTATCACCTGAAAGTACAGCACCTTGGATCGCAGCACCCATTGCTACAGCTTCGTCAGGGTTCACGTCTTTACGTGGCTCTTTACCGAAGAACTCTTGTACTTTTTGTTGTACAAGTGGCATACGAGACTGACCACCAACCAAGATCACGTCAGAGATATCAGAAGTTGATAGACCTGCATCTTTAAGTGCAATCTTACATGGCTCGATTGTACGAGCAACTAAGTCAGCAACAAGACCTTCTAATTTCGCACGTGTTACGTTGATCACTAAGTGTTTAGGACCAGTCGCATCAGCCGTGATATATGGAAGGTTAATTTCAGTTGCATTAGAAGAAGACAATTCAATCTTCGCTTTCTCAGCAGCTTCTTTTAAACGTTGAAGTGCAAGAGGATCGTTCTTCAAGTTTACGTTTTGTTCTTTCTTGAACTCTTCAACCAAGAAGTCGATTAACGCGTTATCAAAGTCTTCACCACCAAGGAATGTGTCACCATTAGTAGACAACACTTCGATTTGTTGGTCGCCATCAAGGTCAGCGATTTCAATGATTGATACGTCGAAAGTACCACCACCTAAGTCGTAAACCGCGATTTTACGGTCGCCTTCTTTCTTGTCCATACCGAACGCAAGCGCTGCAGCTGTTGGTTCGTTGATGATACGTTTAACATCTAAACCAGCAATTTTACCAGCATCTTTCGTTGCTTGACGTTGAGCATCGTTGAAGTATGCAGGAACAGTAACTACCGCTTCAGTAACTGTTTCACCTAAGTAATCTTCCGCAGTTTTCTTCATTTTCTTAAGAACTTCTGCAGAGATTTGTTGTGGTGCTAGTTTCTTGTCGTTTACATCAACCCAAGCATCGCCATTGTCAGCTTTGATGATTTTGTAAGGTACAAGACCAATATCTTTTTGAACTGCTTGATCTTCGTAACGACGACCGATCAAACGTTTGATCGCAAATAATGTATTTTTCGGGTTTGTTACCGCTTGACGTTTAGCTGATTGACCAACAAGGATCTCGCCATCTTTATACGCAATAATAGACGGAGTTGTACGAGCGCCTTCAGCGTTGTCGATTACTTTAACTTTATCGCCTTCAAGTACTGCAACACATGAGTTTGTAGTACCTAAGTCAATACCAATAATTTTAGCCATTGATGTGTTCCTCGAAAATTTTGTTGTGATCTTTCACTTGTTATCCGATATGAGAGCCATTCATTATTTTTCAAGTTAAAAACTTAAAAAATTTTTACAAACTCCCGTATTTCTTGACTTATTGGCCTACCATGACCATTGCAGGACGAAGTAAACGGCCAGAAAGGGTGTAACCTTTTTGAAGTACCGTACCAATCTCACCCGCTTTTGCATCTGGAGCAATACCTACTGCTTGATGCAAATCAGCATTAAAACCATTTTCAGTGTCAACTGCCACAACACCAAATTTTTCTAATGTTGCTAATAATGACTTCAGTGTGAGTTCTACACCTTCTGATAAAGGAGTTTTTTCATCACCTGCAGCAGCAATTGCACGTTCAAGGTTGTCAACTGAATCCAATAATTCTTTTGCAAATTTCTCTAAAGCAAATTTTTTCGCAGTATCCGCTTCACGCTCTAAACGTTCTTTGGTTTTTTCTGCTTCATACTTCGCATTTGCAGCAACTGCTTTTTCATATTTTAAGTTTTCAGTCAGCGTTGCGATTTGCGCTTGAAGGTCTTCTACAGAAACTTCAACTTCAGCTTGTTGATTTTCAACTTGCTGTTCAGTTTGTTCCGTTTGAACGTCCTGAGTTTGTTCGTTTTGCTCATTTGCCATGGAAGATCTCCGCTTAAATGGGTTTTTAAACATGTACAGTCCTTTGGCATCAGTGTTAACTGCGTTAATCTGAACTGCCATGCGTGTGTAATTCATCAATACAAAGGTAATGTGGGCGACTATAAATAATTCAAGCTTAAACGATGTTTATTTCTACTAAATTCATCTTTACAACAAGGAATGAAAATTTTTCGATCCATTTAGAGAAATCTAAAGTCTAGAATAAGAAGAGGAGATGAGCTGAAGAAAGATTATAAAAATATGATTTAGTGTATATTTTATATATAAAAAATATAGATTCAGATAAAACAAGTCTTTCCTTTTAAAGAATCAAAACTGTATTATCTTTAACCAGATACTAACGCTGTAGTTTCTATTTATTTTGTTTTTGCTTTTTAATAGCTCATCCAACCTCCTTGGATGAGTTTTTTTTTGCTTGTCGAGATCTGAGTAACAATGTTAAGCAACCGATATACCGTGTAGCCACACTGTGATTCAGTCACCTTCAAAAAGGGTTTATATCGCACCACATATTCACTAAAAAATAAATTAAATAAATGGCTTAGGACATATATTCAACTATAAAAGTTGAATTGCATTTTCTTTACACTTTTTTCATAAGTTCAACCTGAAGTCATCGAAACTTGAACCAAGAACTGACGCATGAAATAAAAAAGTCAGGAATGATAAGCCTTCAAAGTTAACTCTGACTTTGAATGTTTCAAGTAAGGAATTAAACAATGAAAAAATTAGGTCTCATTTCCCTGGCATTTGCAGTTATTGGTTTTGCTACTGTAGGTTGTACTTCAAACCAATCTGCTGAAACTGCTCAAGCGACTCAACCGACCACACAAACAGATGCTTCAATAGCGCAAGCGGCAACTACTGAAATGGATACCCAAAATGGTGTGGCTGTACAAGCTGACCCAAGTGTAGAGTCTGTTGAACCGATTCAAGCTGTCCCAGCTGAAGGTGCAGAAGCCCCTCAAGTTGTTGAGTAAAATGCAATGAAATTTAATTCATTTAAACTGCTTATAATGGATTAAATTTTATGAAAAAGCAGAGAATAGAGAGTAAATAGGATGCCTTTACTGTCTATTTTTAGAATCACAGCACTTAAAAAAACCTAACATTCAAATGTGAATGTTAGGTTTGTGAGGTAACTTTAAATCAATTGTCTTGAGTCCAAGAAAGCTTAACGATCTCGGCGATCATGTTGACGTTCCTGTTCTCGCTTCTTGCGATCCTGTTCTAAGCGCTTACGTTTTTCTTCAATCGCTTTTTTACGATTATCTTGATTCCAACGATTACGTTCAGCTTGACGTTGTTTTAGAATTTCCTTTTGACGTTGTTCAATCTGTTTACGACGATCATGCTCAGCACGTTCTTTATTACGTCGATCTGCTAATTCACGTTGTTGGCGTTGACGTTCATATTCACGTTTGCGCTTTTCTTGTTCAAGGCGCTGTTGATGTAAACGTTGTGCGCGTTCTCTCTCCCAACGTTGACGGTCATAGTTGCGATCATAATCACGATCATAACGATGGTCATAATTACCATTATAATAAGGGCCATCGTCAGGGAAGGCCACACAACCGACTGCAAGAACTGCTGTGGCCAATGACATTATCATTACTTTTATTGCCATAGCTTTCACCTTTATATGTTGAATCAGGACAACCAAAAAATTCCTGATGTTGGATTAAATAGTCAATGACAAGACTGCTATAGTCAGATTAGCGTAAATGGGATTGAAGTTTGTATATTGATCAGTAGACTTAGTTAACAAAATAGTCATGAAATGGCTGATCGTGTAGAAAATATGAAGAATACGGATTTTTAAAAGGATCGGAATCGTGAATCAAAAAATACAACAATTACTTGAAAATGGTCAGGGTTCTGCAGGACGTGCATTAGATCGACTCCCAAAGATCGTTCAAGAATCTCTAGTGAAGTTACTTGGCTATCCCTATGACTATCCTCAACTCGATAGCTTTACAAAATGCTTGATGGCTGCACAGTTGAAACAAGGAAAATCAGGCTTTATTGGCGCTGATATTGATAAATCAAGAAAAGAATTTGAAAATCAAATCCAATCCATCACACATAAATCATCTCATGTTCAATATGTAGAAGATATTCGTCTTCCTTTACAAAGTGGTACTGTATTTGCCAGACATTATCATCCTGCTCCGAATAAAAAACTACCAATGATTGTATTTTATCATGGTGGTGGGTTTGTTGTCGGAAGTGTGAATACACATGATGAAGCGTGCCGAATCATTGCGAATTATGCAAAAGCACAAGTAATCAGTATTGATTATCCTTTAGCACCAGAAGTTTCTCCACAATCATTGATTCAATCATGTGAAGATGCATTGGCATGGGTATATCAAAATCGCCGTCACTTTAAAATCTTAAAAAACCGTATTGCTGTAGCAGGAGATAGTGCTGGCGGTAATATTAGTGCTGTCGTTGCTCAACGTGCATTAAATGCCAGTTATGCGCCTCAAGCTCAATTTTTAATATATCCTGCGGTAGATTTCAAAAGTCGTCATCCATCATTCTTTGCGTATAAAGATGGTTTAGTATTAACCAACAGCGATATTGACTATGTGACAGAATACTACGCGACAAGACATAAAGTTGCTTTGGATAATCCACTAATCTCCCCAACATACGGTAATCTAAAAAAATTGGCACCAGCCTATGTTGTTACAGCGGGACATGATGTATTGCATGATGAAGGCAAAATTTACGCCCACAAATTACGTCAAAATGGCACTAAAGTGTTGTATCAAGATTTTGAAGACCAAACACACGGATTTATTAATCTAACGCTAGTCTCAGGGCGTTCTAAAAAATTGTTGATTGAAATGAGTAAAGAGTTTAGAAGATTTTGGGATAAAAATAGTTAATAGATGCTTACTTTCAAATCCTGAGATTTAAACGAAACTCAGGATTTTTTCTTTATATACAGTAATCGAATAAAAATACTTTGATGCTTAACAAAAAATTGAATCTTTTCTGGCGATTGATTCGTGAATAATAGATAAGATAAAACATCAATAAGAGGATAGCGTATGTTAAAAAAAATGATGTTAGGTGCTTCTGTTGCGGCAATGAGTACTTTGTCTTTGGCAGCAAATACGCATATGCAAATCAAAACATCAGCAGGAGATATCGAAATCGAGTTGTTTAATGATAAAGCTCCGATTTCAGTAAAGAACTTTGAAACTTATGCGAAAGCTAATTTTTATAACGGCACAATCTTCCATCGGGTTATTCCAGGGTTCATGATCCAAGGTGGAGGATTAGATGTATCGATGAAAGAAAAAGCGAATCGACCTCCAATCAAGAACGAGTCTTATAATGGCTTAAAGAATAACCGTGGCACTTTAGCCATGGCACGTACAAACCAGCCTGATTCAGCAACAAGCCAATTTTTTATCAATATTGCGGATAATGATTTTCTAAATAAAGCGCCAATGAATCCTGGTTATGCTGTGTTTGGTCAGGTAACTAAAGGCATGGATGTTGTCGATAAAATTGCAAAAGTGCCTACTGGTAGATTTGGTATGCATCAAGATGTGCCAAAAAATCCTATTAAAATTTTAAGTGTGAATATAAAACCTTCAAAAGCGAAATAGTGATTAAAAAAAGAAGCAGAAATATTAAATTAATATTTTTGCTTAAATATTATAGGGTTAAGTGTAAATGTGATTATTAATGAATCATAATGGTGCATAAAAATAGAACACTCATTAAAACATGGGGTTAAAAGCACTTGCAATGATTTCGAAATGCTC
>NZ_JBWYJB010000019.1:0-21104 GCF_056784015.1 Acinetobacter sp. ANC_7655
ATTCATTCGATACAGGTATACTAAGATAATTGATTGAATAGATAAAACAGTTTGTTTTTATAAATTCAATCGGAAAAATAAATTTCATCAAAGTCTTTGGTGTAGATGTATGAAAGTATTGAGTTAAAACTTGAATTTTCAAGTATAAAAGCAATTTGAATTCAGATATTTACATTAAAATTATTTTAATAGATATGAGCGAGGACCAATTATGACCTTAGAGAGAGGCATTTATAAGCACTATAAAGGACAACTTTATCAAGTCCTTCATGTAGCGACGCATAGTGAAACTCAAGAAAAGCTTGTGGTCTATCAATGCCTTTATGGAGATTATTCAATATGGGTAAGGCCATTAGCGATGTTTACAGAAAGCATTTATCTAGAGGATGATGATCGTGAAATTGAACGTTTTAAATTGATTCAAAAATTATGATGATTGTCATAGTAAAGACTTTATCTTTGATTAGTTTATAGAAATCGGTTCAATGAGAATATGTCATGAATGCTGAATTTCTAAGTCAAATGCAAAGTTTATATCAGCATTTAATTCAACATGATGCATATCAAACTGATCGCGATCTGAGATATCGAAATATAAAACCAGAATCTGCTCATTATATTTCGATGCTTATTAAGATCCAGACCTCTAAACGAATTCTTGAAATAGGAACTTCGACAGGATATTTAACATTATGGATGGCGGAGTCGGTTTCGGATCATCAGGGTCGAGTGACGACGGTTGATATAAACTCAAAAAGAACAGCACTTGCGACTCAGTACGCCAAACAGTTTAGTTTAGATCACCTTATTGATTTTATCAGCAGTGATGCAATTGATTTATTAATTAATGAAGGCGATGTGTATGACTTAATTATCTTAGATGCGAATCGACATGCATATCCTGATTATTGGCAATATTTAAAAAAGGTACTACATCCTGAACATGGCGTAATACTTGTAGATAAAGTGATTTCCCATGCTGCTGAAATACAAAGTTTTTTTAAAGGATGTTAAGGCTGATCCTGATTTTTGCACGATCACGCTGAATATTGGGTGTGGATTATTGATGATTACGCGGAATTGATGGTGATTGAGAATTTGATGGATTGAACACAAAAAAAACCACGCAAAGCGTGGTTTTTTTAGTGCTATCTAATGAATTAGATTTTACCAACTAGATCGATTGAAGGAGCAAGAGTTGCATCGCCTTCTTTCCATTTAGCAGGGCAAACTTCGCCTGGGTGAGCGTGAACGTATTGAGCTGCTTTAACTTTACGAAGAAGTTCTTGAGCATCACGACCGATACCACCAGCGTTGATTTCAACGATTTGGATTTTACCTTCTGGGTCGATTACGAAAGTACCACGGTCAGCAAGACCAGCAGATTCGATTAGAACTTCGAAGTTTTTAGAAAGAGTCCAAGTTGGATCGCCGATTAATGGGTATTGGATTTTACCAATTACGTCAGAAGTGTCGTGCCAAGCTTTGTGAGTGAAGTGAGTGTCAGTAGAAACACCGTAGATTTCCACGCCTAATTTTTGGAATTCAGCGTAGTTGTCAGCAAGGTCACCAAGTTCAGTTGGGCAAACGAAAGTGAAGTCAGCAGGGTAGAAAAATACTACAGACCATTTGCCTTTAAGATCAGCTTCAGTCACGTCTACGAATTGACCGTTGTGGTAAGCTGTAGCTGCGAATGGTTTAACTTCAGTATTAATTAAGCTCATCATTGTCTCCATGATTGAGGTTAGTCTTTAATTTTCAATTAGAGTATCGAACTTTCGTTCTGTGCTGAAATGGTATTTTTACATTACAAAAATCGGAAAAACCGAATTATGTAAATTGATTGCCATTTAAGTTTGTCATCTGTCTTCCTTGTAACACATCAAAATGATGTATTCGTGACAGGATGAGAAAATTTCACATGCCTACCAACATGAAGACACTGAAGTGAAAATTCAAGGGTAAATATTAAAAAAATCATCATTATTTTGGATTTAGTTTTTCAAAAATATAAAAAGCTACATGAAAATTTCAAAAATTGTATGAATTGTCACATAACACGGCTGACATGTTTCTATTTCAACATAAGATCATTTTAAGCTTTATATTCTCATTTAATCTAAAAAAATAGTCCGATTCAGATTTGGGATAATTTTTGAAAATGAGTAGAATAAAGCGTTTCGTAATTGATATAGGGCTAAAACTTGGCAACGATAGGGTTAAATGTAGAACAAATGGTGATGGCACGAGATCTTCATCGTTTAAATCGACTACGCAAAGGAAAAGATGCCAATGAAAAGCAATATCAAGAACTTTTTGAAAAATCAAATTTAAAAGTACAACAGCGTATTCAACGCATTCCTAATATCAAACTTAATCAAGATTTACCTGTTACCCAATATGCAGACAAATTGATTGAGGCCATTCAAAAACATCAGGTCATTATCGTTGCGGGTGAAACAGGTTCAGGTAAAACAACTCAGCTTCCTCAGATAGCCATGCTTGCGGGGCGTGGTTTAACAGGGTTAATTGGTCATACCCAGCCACGACGATTAGCTGCGCGCAGTGTATCGCAACGTATTGCAGAAGAGGTGGGTGAAAAACTCGGTGAGTCTATTTCATTTAAAGTAAGGTTTAACGAACAGGGTTCACAGGACTCTATCGTTCGTTTAATGACAGATGGTATTTTGCTGGCTGAATTGGCTCATGATCGTTTCTTAACCAAATATGACACCATTATTATTGATGAAGCACATGAGCGCTCGCTCAATATTGACTTCATCATGGGCTATTTAAAACAGCTCTTGCCACGTCGTAAAGATCTTAAAGTCATCATCACATCTGCAACTTTAGACGTTAATCGTTTTTCAAGTTACTTCAATAATGCACCGATCTTTGAGGTTGAAGGTCGTAGTTTTCCTGTAGAAGTGCGTTATCGTCCGATCTCTGAAATGAGTATTGTAGGGAGTGATGATGATGAGTTTGATGACTTTGAAGAAAACCTACCGCGCGCAGTAGTATCAGCTGTTGAAGAATGTTTCAAAGATGCACAGGAAAAAGGTCATCCTGAACACGCAGATATTTTGATTTTTGCCAGTACGGAACAAGAGATTCGTGAGCTACAGGAAACTTTAATCAAACATGGACCTCGTCATACAGAAGTTCTACCTTTGTATGCGAGACTAGCGTTATCTGAACAACAAAAGATTTTTAATCCTGCAGGTGGTGGACGGCGTATCATTATTGCCACCAACGTTGCGGAAACTGCATTGACCGTTCCAAACATACGTTACGTCATTGATAGTGGTTTTGCACGTATCTCTCGTTATAACTACCGTTCGCGTGTTCAGCGTTTACCGATTGAAGCGATTTCTCAAGCAGCAGCCAATCAGCGTAAAGGTCGTTGTGGTCGTATTGCACCGGGTGTGTGTATTCGACTGTATTCAGAAGAAGACTTTTTAAGTCGTCCCGAATTTACTGAACCTGAAATCAAACGTACTAATTTGGCATCTGTTATTTTGCAGATGCAGAGTTTAGGTCTTGGAACACTCGAAGATTTTGACTTTATTGAACCGCCTGACCATCGTCTCGTCAATGATGGTCGTAAACTGCTGATTGAACTCGGGGCGATGACGGAAAAGAGTAATCCTTCTCTTGCGGCTAAAACAGCCTCATATTTAGATAAAGGTGGACTTCAAGGCAAAGGCGATTCTCTCACCAAAATTGGTCAACAAATGGCAAAAATGCCAATTGATCCAAGACTCGCACGTATGATTTTGGGGGGGGCTCATTTTGGGGCGCTCAATGAAGTATTGATTATCGTGGCAGCGTTAGCTGTTCAGGATCCAAGAGAGCGTCCTGCTGATAAACAAATGCAAGCGGATCAGAAGCATGCCTTGTTTCGTGAAGCCGACTCTGACTTTCTGTTCTATCTCAAATTATGGGATGCGTTGGTTGCAAATCGGGAGATGAGTGAAAATAAGCGTCGCACATTTGCACGTAATCATTTCTTGAGTTGGTTACGCTTGAGAGAATGGAAAAAAACACATGAGCAACTGGTTGATCTTGCTCAAGGCTTAAAGCTTTCTTTTAATGAAAAGAAAACCAGTTACGAAAATCTTCACAGAGCTTTACTCACGGGACTATTGTCATTCATTGCAAATAAAACAGATGAACGCAATGTATTCATGGCAGTGCGTCAACAAAAGGCACGTATATTTCCTGCATCGACCTTACACAAAACCAATACACCATGGGTCATGGCATTTGAGATGGTAGAAACCTCTCAGGTGTATTTACGAACACTGGCAAAAATTGAGCCTGAGTGGATTTTGCTAGCTGCACGTGATTTAGTGAAACATCATTACTTTGAACCGCATTGGTCGAAAAAAGCAGGTGTAGTTAACGCATATGATCAAATTTCACTGTTTGGTTTGATTATTGAACCTAAGCGTCAAATCAATTATGAAAAGGTCGATCAAACTGCAGCGCATGAAATTTTCCTTCGCGATGCTTTAACGACGGGTCATCTGGGGATTACACCACCATTTTTAAAACATAACTTGCTTAAACTAGAAGAGGTTGAGCGAGTTGAAGACAAATTGCGACGTCGTGATTTGGTGGTAGACGAAGAGACGATTTATCAGTTTTATGCTGCAAAAGTGCCTGAAGATGTAGCGAGTCGGCGTAGTTTTGAAGATTGGCGTGCAACAGTTGAGCCTCAAAATCCACGTTATTTGTTCATCGATGACGATGCTTTGTGGCTTAACGATCGTCCAACTACCCAACAGTTTCCTGATTACTTACGTAATGGGGACCTTCGTTTAGCGGCAAGTTATCGATTTGACCCAAGTCATGATGAAGATGGTGCGACGGTCAAGATTCCACTACAGGCCCTGCCACAAGTAGATGAAAACTTATGGTCATGGGGCATTCCAGGTTGGCGTCTTGATTTGATTGAAGCACTATTAAAAGCTCTTCCAAAAGATAAGCGTCGTGGCTTGGTACCTATACCAGATACTGCGCGTAAACTGATGTCCAAAATAGACGCGCAAGATTTACAAAAGCATATTTTTAGTTTTTTAGCTTTTCAATTGAGAGGCGAACAGATCACTGAAAAAGATTTTAATGTAGATCGAATTGAACAATATCTTTTACCGCTCATAAAAGTCATCGATGAAAAAGGGCGAGTGATTGAGCAAGGTCGCGATTTATCAGAATTAAAAGCACGCTGTCGTACTGAAACGCATAGTCCAGTCAAGCAGTTAAAAGGTGAGTATCAAACTTTCCCTGAGCATTTTGTGTTTGAAGCATCGCAAAAAGTCACAGGTGTCGTCGTCAAACAATATCAAGCACTTGTACCAAGCAAGGAATTTTCTAAGCTTGAGCAAAAGGATGAGTCAGGTGTTGTCATTCAAACGTTTAATGATCAGCATGAAGCGATACGCCATCATCGTGCTGGTATTATTCGCCTGATTCATATGCAGCTAGGTGATTTGATTCGACAGCTTAAAAAACAAATTTCTAAACCACTCGCATTAGCCTATTCCCCTTTGGGTGATAAAGCTCAGTTAGAACAAATGTTAGTTTACGCAACATTGCAAATGGCTTTAGAGAAAGAGCCTGTAGATGCGCAAGATTTCCAAACAATTCTGCAGGCTGTCAAGCAGTCTTTCCTGACGTATGGTCAAAAGGTTTTGGCTGCCTTTAATGACATTTATGTACAATGGCAACAAATTCGACGCGAGTTGATGATGATTGATGCCAATGTATTTGGTAAAAATATCGATGATATTGAAGATCAACTTGATCTAATGAGTTTAGCGGATTTTGCTTATAGTAAATCTGTAGACGTGTGGATTGAATTTCCACGCTATCTTAAAGCTTTATTGATCAGGATTGATCGTTTGCCTCATAATCTCAAACGAGATGATGATGCGATTGCTCAAGTCGATCCTTGGATGGATAAATTATTTAAATATAAAAATGATCAGAAATTGAAAGAGTTATATTTTATGGTTGAAGAACTGAGAATCTCATTATTCTCTCAACCGATGAAAACCAAGATGCCAATTTCGCCAAACCGTATTCAAAAAGTATGGGAACGTCTCGGAATCAGTTAATATAGCTTTAATTTGAAATATTGAGTTACTCAAAAAAGGAGTTTTGCATGGGCATTCGTATTACAGGCACTGGCTTATTCCATCCTGAACATGTCATCACCAATGAAGAATTGGTTGAAAGTTTAAATGCTTATGTAGAAAAGTTTAATCAAGAGAATGCTGAAAAAATTGCTGCGGGCGAAATCGAAGCACGCCGTGGTTCAAGTGCAGAATTTATTGAGAAGGCTTCAGGTGTTAAAGCACGTTATGTTGTAGAGAAGGAAGGCGTATTAGATCCTAATCGTTTACGTCCAAACTTAGCAGAACGATCAGATGATGAAATTTCACTTCAAGCTGAGTGGGGTGTGATCGCTTCAAAACAAGCAATGGAAAATGCCGGTGTAACTGCTGAAGACATTGATGTTGTAATATTGGCTTGTTCAAATATGCAACGTGCATATCCTGCGGTTGCTATTGAAATTCAAACTGCATTGGGCATTCAAGGTTATGCTTATGACATGAATGTTGCTTGTTCTGCTGCAACATTTGGCTTAAAACAAGCTTATGATGCGATCAAGTCTGGTGCTCGTCGTGTGCTCTTGGTCAATGTGGAAATCACATCAGGTCATACAGATTATCGTTCACGTGATTGTCATTTCATTTTTGGTGATGTAGCGACAGCTTCAATTATCGAAGATACAGATTCTAAAACTGGATTCGAAATTTTAGATACGCAATTGTTTACGCAATTCTCTAATAACATTCGTAATAATTTTGGTTTCTTGAATCCAAGTGAAACAACCAATGCGGATGATAAACGCTTCCGTCAAGATGGCCGTAAAGTGTTTAAAGAAGTATGCCCATTGGTTGCGAAAATGATTACAAAGCAACTTGAGAAAAACCAAATCGAACCGACGAATGTTAAACGTTTCTGGTTACATCAAGCCAATGCCAGCATGAACGAGTTAATTTTAAAGCTGGTTGTGGGTAAAGCTGCTGCTGAAGCAGATCCAGACTTAGTTCCAATCATTTTAGACGAGTTTGCAAACACTTCTTCAGCTGGTGTCATCATTGCGTTACACCGAACTGCTGATCAAGTGAATGATGGTGAATACGGCGTATTATGTTCATTTGGTGCGGGTTATTCTGTTGGTTCGATACTGGTTCAGAAGCGAGTAGCTTAATTAGATAAAGAGATGTTCAATGGAAAATAAAGCATTGCAAATCCAACACCATTCTAAAATGATCAGATATGGTAGTTTGTTGCAACGTTTTTATTTTAAACCGACCTTTCTTGGTGTTGAACATCTCAATGCTGATCGACCTGCCATGTATGTGGGTAATCATACAATTTATGGCGTATTTGATACGCCAATTTTGATTGATTATCTATATACAGAGCACAAAATTAAAATTGTGAGTTTAGGTGATCACATTCATTTCAAAATACCGTATTGGAAAGATATGGTTCATAAAATGGGTGCAATTGAGGGGCTAAGAGAATACGCCAGAGATGCAATGCAACAAGGATATTCTATCTTAGTTTTTCCAGGTGGTGGGCGTGAGGTCGTAAAGCGCAAAGGGGAAGAATATCAACTCATATGGAAAGAGCGCTACGGCTTCTTAAAGTTAGCTCAAGAATTTGACTATGACATTGCACCTTTTGTAGCTGTAGGTGGTGATGAAGTATTCGATTTGGCACTTGATGCAAATTATTTACTTGAAAAAAAGTGGTTTAAAAAGCTTTTAGCTGTTCCTAAAATTGGAAAATTACTCCGTCAAGGTGATGTCTTGCCTTCAATACCCAAAAATATTATTCCTAAAAGAGTCCCATTCTATTTCAATTTTTTACCACGACAATCAATCTCAAATATCAAAACAGATCAAGATTTGATTGAATTTAGAGATCAATTGCAGCAAACAATTTACGAAAATATTGCATCAACGCAGTTGATACGAGATAGACAAAGTTAAATCTTAGAAAATTATACTTCTTAATCTAATTATATTGTTGATTATAAAAATATTTTTAAAATAATATTAAAAAAATAAATTAGTGCTTTCTATTTTATATCAATTAGGTATATTATTTTAATGTAAATATTCAGTTTACTAAGCCCAAAGATTGTACTCCTCCTTGGGCTTTTTTTTTATCTCAGAATAATAATAAGCGTATAAGAGCGATTTTCACTTTTTAAATTTCACACAAATTAAGTTTGAAAATCAAAGGTGAATTTTTGGCACAAAATGCAACTATAGTTGGTTTTTTAAAAATTAATAAAAACAGAATGTTATTTAAATTTTTTAGCATGCTATCAAAACAATTCTAATTTTGTAATTGCAAAATGTATGCTTCTACGACTTAGAGGTTCATAAAGAAATTTTGCATAAGTGCTTTTTTTTTGTACATTGAAAACTCAAAAACAAAATAACACAGAGGGATTATGACACTACAAGGAAAAACACTGTTCATTACAGGTGCAAGCAGAGGTATCGGTCGTGAGATTGCACTTAAAGCTGCAAAAGATGGTGCAAATATTGTGGTTGCTGCAAAAACGAGCACTGAACATTCGAAACTCAGTGGTACGATTCATTCTGTTGCAAAAGAAATAGAAGCAGCTGGTGGGAGAGCATTAGCGATCCAACTTGATGTACGAGATCAAGATGCTGTCGCAGCCGCAATGAAACAGGCTGCTGAACATTTTGGTGGGATAGATGTCCTCATTAATAATGCTGGTGCGATTAATTTGAGTGGGGTTGAAACGCTTGATCCAAATCGTTTTGATCTCATGTATCAAGTGAATACTCGCGCCGTTATGGTCTGTAGTCAAGCTGCCTTGCCTTATTTAAAACAAAGTCAAAATCCACACATTCTTAGTCTCTCTCCACCTTTAAATTTAAAAGAATCGTGGTTTGCGGTTCATTCTCCTTACACCATCAGTAAATATGGCATGAGTATGTTGACCATGGGAATGAATCAAGAATTCGAACGTTATGGGATAAGTGTTAATGCCTTGTGGCCTAGAACCATTATTGCAACTGCAGCGATAGAATTTTCTCTCGGTGGACGTGAGTTATTTAGCAAGGCTCGGACACCGGCAATCATGGCTGATGCAGCGTATGCAATCTTGACGAGTGAGAAACGTTCGATCACGGGTCGTATGATGATCGATGAAGAGATATTAAGAGAGAAAGGTGAAACTGATTTCGAAAAATATCGAGTTGAGCCATCAGATGAGGAATTGATGGTCGATTTATTTGTTGATCCATAAATGAGAAAGCCCAACATAGCGTTGGGCTTTATTATTTAGACTAAATTATCGTAATGCAGTAAGGTTGACATCCTTTTGATACATCTCGAGCTGCATGACTTGTTCAGTTAAGAATGCTTTACGTTGGTCATTGCTCGGATGACTTGCAAACAAAGTTGATTGATCTTTATTCATTTTACGTTTGTTGAGATTAGCTTCGAATTTATCCCAAAATGAGAGTGCTGCATTGTGATTGTAGCCCGCTCTCACCATCAAATCTAAACCAATCAAATCAGCTTCTTCTTCTAGATGACGGCGATGAGACATATTGGTTTGATTACCAGATAAACCACTTGCAAGCCCGATGGCAGCCCCAGTTCCCATGGTTGCACCCATTAGACCCAAATTCATTGCTGCGAAACGAGAAGCCTTTTCACGACTATGATTACGGATAATGTGTGCCATTTCATGCGCAATTAGGGTGGCTAACTCGTCATCAGATAAGTTTTCAAACATATATACAGCCGAATTAACTACAATTTGCCCACTTTGAAAGGATTGGGCATTAGGTTTGCTACTGAGCACACCGTTAATTCGCCATTGAATTGGTTGACGACCTTCACGTAAATATTGATTAGCATGTGGAATTAAACGTGCCAAAATTTGATTTAAACGTGGATCTTCAAGATATAAAGACTTAGTCTTCGCTTTCTTTTCAAATTTATTATAGCTACGGTTTGAAATTTTATTCCAAGCTGATTCTGGAATAATCATGAGTTGTTTCCGTTCGGAAGCTACAGTGCCTAATGATGTGGTTGAAACACAGCCAGTCGAGATTAATGCAATTGAACTTATAATACCAAACGCGAAGGATTTCATAATTACACCTTAATGATGGGATATTATTTGAAAGCTGACTTGATTTTTAATGGCCAGATTTCGTGTTTAATTATTGTTCAGTATTTAGATTAATTAAACAAACATTATTTTAACTATTAATTTGAACTAATTAATATCATGGTGGTTATAATGAGATTTTTGTCACATTAATATTTATTAATTCGTTATTTTATTATTTAGATAAATTATTTTATTTATATATATATTGTATTTTATTATACTTTTATTATATTATTGTTGGTTGGATTAATATTTATTAAAATTAATAGTATATAAAAATCAGTATCTTATGTTTTATCATTGTTTTTTTTAAAATATTTGAATGTGATTTTGTTTTTGAATTTAATTTAATGTGAGAATAAATTCTCAATATTTTAATTGAATATTGATAAATAACTCATAACGAAACATTTTGGAATTTCATTCAAGGCTATTAAAAATTAATTCTTATATTGTGAAGCTTTTCTTACATTGAATTGGTGTATTTTGTGATTTAATTCACACATATTATCGTTGGGTATTTTAATTAAATTTGGGTGGACTAATTATATGATTTATAACCACGAATTTTTTTGATCACAGTGTTATAAGGCCTGTTTGATTTTTGATAAGGTCTGAGCCTCATTAATATGCGCATGCTGCTTATCCTAGCCAATCGATGCAACAGAACACTTTAAAATAAATTCATCTAAACTTATTTTGCCTTCAGTCAATATAAGTATCAATTCGCTCAATTTCAAAGATGTTTAACATGAACTTGAGTTTTTAGTACTCGTCATTCAATCGCATCGTATTTTGAAAGGATGTTTAATCTTGAAGTTGAGTACTAGGTGAATCAAATGAGGGTTTCTTTCGTGGTTCGAGTCAAGTCTCAATCACAAACGCTGTGCCAAGGTGATCAACAGAAATATTTAAAGAATTCCAACGGAATAATGAGATTTTTTGCGATATAAAGTTCATGTTAGGGCGAGTACAAATGTATGAGCGATTTCGAGTGACGATGGGCGTTGAAGCGGCATTTGTTTTATCACGCTTTCTTAATTCATTCGTTGAACTTTGAACGACTAGACAGGAACTGATACAGTCAATATGAATAAGTGGTTTAAGGGTAGTTTATTGATTGGTTCTTTGGTGAGTAATTTTGCATTTGCAGATTTTCTACCACCAGATCAAGCATTTCAATTTGAGGCAGTATCAGTCAGTCATCATCAAGCTGAACTACAATGGAAGATCGCAGATGGTTACTATCTCTATCATGATCAAATCAAAGTTTCAGACATTCAAGGTCCTGTAAAGTTATCTCTACCACGCCCAAAAGAGAAAGATGATCCAAACTTTGGTATGACCCAAGTACATTATCAGGATGTAATCAGCAATATTCCAGTCAAACCAAATCAAGAATTTAAGATTCAATGGCAAGGATGTGCTGAAAGTGGTTTATGTTATCCGATTCAAAGAACAACGATAACAACTGACAGCACAGGTTTATTCCCAGCGCAGCAAACTACACAAACTAAGAAAGTTTTAAATCTCAAAGAAATTTCAGCGGCATCTAATGGAGTTGTAAATACTCGAGATGCACAAGAAAATGCTTCACCAAAAACAGAAACACAACTCATTTCAAAGGATAACAATACAGTCGCAGATCGTAAAAATTTTAACGCTACTGCGCTTGAGCTAGATAAAACCGAATTTGGGGAAAATAATTTAATCAGTGAGGATCAATCCACGCTAGATGCAAATTTATCTAAAGAAAATCTGAATAGGCCAGCCAGTTTTTCGGGTGTATGGAACAACGATCAATTTTTTTTAAATTTGCTCTCTCAACAAAGTGTATGGCTTAATTTATTGGTGTTTTTAGGACTTGGAATATTGTTGGCATTCTTGCCTTGTTCATTGCCCTTAATTCCGATTTTATCAGGCATTCTTGTGCAAAATCACAGAGGTTATCGTGCCGCGGTAATAGCTTTTATTTTTGTCACAGGGATGGCTATCGTTTATGCGTTAATGGGATTCGTTGTTTCTCAACTGGGCTATAGTTTTCAGCGTTGGTTTCAAAGTCCGATCTTCATTAGTATTTTTAGTCTCCTGTTTATTATTTTTGCCCTTAATCTTTTTGGTGCATTTCAAATCTCTTTACCTCAAGGAATGTTACAACGCTTAGATCTTTGGCAACAAAAACAAAAAGGCGGAACATTGATCGGTGCAGGACTCATGGGGATGATTTCTGCACTGATAGTTGGACCCTGCATGAGTGCTCCGTTGGCTGGAGCATTGATATTTGTCTCGCAGATGAACCAACCTTTATTAGGGGCGACTTATCTTTTTGTTTTGGGCATTGGGATTGGTTTGCCGCTTTTTATTGCGGCAGTTTTCGGGACGCATTTTTTACCTAAACCTGGGGTATGGATGGATCGACTCAAGGTCTGTTTTGGTTTCGTGATGTTGCTTGTGGCCATTTATTTTGTACGGCCACTTATTCCAACCAGTATTTATCAAATTCTGATGGGTCTTTTACTTCTTGGATTCGCTGTATATTTACTCTGGAAAATGCGACCTTATGTCGAAAAAATAGTGGTTAAAAGCATCATCATATTACTCAGTCTTGGCATGATGTTTTTAGGAGTGAATTATGTGCAGCAAGGGTATACGCACTCCCTTGTAACGCAGGCCAAAACATTACATACATGGCATAAAGTCAACTCTGCCGCGCAGCTTTCAAATGTTTTTAAAGCAAATCAAGGTAAAGCCGTAGTAATTGATGTTTACGCAGATTGGTGTGTTGCATGTCAACCGATAGAAAAAGAGGTACTTCCGCGTGAAGATGTTCAAGCCAAACTCAATGAGTTGGTTTTAATTAAATTAGATCTCACTCATTTTGAACCAAGCCAAGATGAACTGTTAAAAAAATGGCAAATTTTAGGACCGCCTACATTTATTTTTTTAAATACGCAACATGATGAAATACGTGATCTGCGCTTAACTGGCACTTTTACTGCAACACGGTTATTAAATCGATTGCAGGAACAATCTGTCGAGATGGTTCAGTAATGATTTCATTTGATGGGATTCAACTTGGATCATTCATGTTTCCATGGGTTTTATTGATTCTATTCAGTGGGATACTGTTCATCAGTATCCTGATCAATGTTTTAGGTTATCACTATAAATGGACAGATACCCAAGTCAAAATCAGTAAAGATTCAGTGTGGACAAGCATCATTATTGGAGCAGTTGCCGCTAGAGTCATCTTTGTTATGTTCTATTGGGAGATTTATATTGAAAATCCTTTAGATATACTCAAAATCCAAGATAAAGGATTTAGCTTATGGAGTGGATTATTCTTCGGTGGGCTAAGCTATATCATTCTCAATCGAAGCTTACGAACAAAAATGAAGATCATTTTAGTTGGGGTGTTTTTATTTTGGGTAGCGATTGGCGTAATGATAAAAACTCAATACAAGGTTGAAAGTTTTTATCCTGATCTAAGTTTTCAGATACTCCCAACTGATCATAGTGAAAATAAGAATGAAGGGTATTTCACAGATTTTTTGGGTCAGCCTACAGTCGTTAATTTGTGGGCGAATTGGTGCCCGCCATGTCATAGAGAGATGCTAATACTTTTTCAAGCACAAAAGGCTCATCCCAATATTCATTTTGTGATGCTCAATCAAGGTGAAGATATCACAACGGTTCAAAACTATTTACAAAAACACAGCTTCAACTTTAAAAATGTCAGACTTGATGTAAATGGGGAAATACCCAAGCAGAGCAATAGTTTTGGCTTGCCAACTACATTGTTTTACGATGAAAAAGGCAAATTGGTGGAAAGACATATGGGTGAGTTAAGCGCTGCAAAATTGCAAGAATATTTAATTAAAATGACAGCTGAGTAGAGCTAAAGGATATGAAAGATATAAATAAATTAATATTGTTGTCTAGCGTATTTTTAATAAGTAGCGTCAGTTATGCAGATTTAAAAAAGCAGATTTCAGCAGAGGGCTTTGAGTTTGTAAAAGAAATTCCAGCACCAGCATGTATGACTGGCTGGGCAGGGCATATGAACCAACATCCAGGTACGGTTTTTATTTCTAATGATCAGAAATATTACATTATGGGTGATTTATATAATGCTCAAGGTGAAAATATTTCTATTGAAGCATTAAATACACATGTCAAAGACGCCGTATTAGATGATGTATGGAAGAGCATTGAAAAGTCGACTTGGATTCAAGATGGTGAAAATACAGCAGCACGCGTTGTTTATGTATTTTCAGATCCTAACTGCCCATATTGCCATCAATTTTGGGAAGCTGCACGACCATGGGTAAACTCGGGAAAAGTTCAACTTCGACATATACAAGTTGGTGTGATTCGAGAAGAAAGTCGAGGGCAAATTGCCACCATACTTAACTCAAGTGATGCTGCTAAAGTATTTAATGACTACAATAAAAAGAAAGGTAAAGAGCGATTAGTTGTTACGCAAAATATATCAAAATCATTACATGAAAAAATCGACTATAACGAGTCACTCATGGATAAATATGGATTTTTTTCCACGCCAGCTATGGTATGGAAAAATCAACAAGGAGAGCTCAAGTCTATGCAAGGAATGGCAAAAGACTTGCAAGAAGTTTTTGAAAAATAGAATTTTTTGGTCTTTAGTACTCTTGAATACAAAACTTTAAAATTTAATACATGGTCATTTGCATGGAGAATATGATCGTATTTGAGTCTCATATCCACAACTGAAAGAATTGCAAGATTATGAAGTAGGATCGCAATATAAGTTATAAAGCGTTTGTATAATGGTGAGGACTTTAGGATCACTCACTTGATAAAAAATTTGTTTACCTTCACGACGAGTCACCACCATTTCAGCTTTACGTAATACGGTTAACTGTTGTGAAAGCGTGGGTTGAAAGATTTGAGTTCGATTCTCAATTTCCTGAACGTTCAATTCACCATCTACTAAAATACAAAGTATCTTTAAGCGATCAGGATTCGACAGGACTTTAAGTCGATCGCTGACTTGATCAACTTGTGAAAAATCCATTTGATTGAATTCAACATCAGATTGCATTAGATGTTCCTTTGAAACAGAAGGATGCGTATGTTAAAGCATCTTGATTATTTTTCAAAATTATATAATATAAAAAAATATATTGTAAATAAGTAAATTGTTATGCATGATTTTGTGATTGCTTTTTTAGGTGGAGCACTACTCGGTTTATCTGTGGTTGGATACTTATATGTGAATGGTCGAATAGCAGGGATTAGTGGTTTAATCGGTCAAGTACTAAATCCGCATACAGTTTTCAAAACACCAGCATTGTTGTTTTTAATGGGTCTCATCATCACACCGTTTATCTATGGTATTTGGGTTCAGCCTGAAATTGAACTCGAAGCAAGTCCATTCATGATGATCGTGGCAGGTATTTTAGTTGGATTTGGAACACGTTTAGGTTCTGGCTGTACAAGTGGGCATGGCATTTGTGGTTTAAGTAGATTGTCCAAAAGATCTATTGTGGCAACACTAAGTTTTATGCTGACAGGCTTTATAACGGTTTATTTAATTCGACATGTCACAGGAGCATTTTAAATGAAAAACCTTTTTGCTTTTTTGTTTGGCTCACTTTTTTCCGTGGGGCTCATGTTATCTGGAATGTCGAACCCTGAAAAAGTTCTTAATTTTCTTGATTTATACGGTGAGTGGGATGCAAGTTTGGCATTTGTCATGATGGGTGCCATTGTCGTGGCATTCATACCCTTTCAGATCGTAACCAGAAGTGAAAAACCTTTAACTCTATTCAATGAGACTATTGATCTACCAAAGAGCAATCAGCTTGATAACAAGCTCATTATAGGTGCTAGTTTGTTTGGGATAGGCTGGGGCATCGCAGGCATCTGTCCAGCACCAGGATTAACATTGATTGGTTTAGGGCATTATCAATCACTCTATTTTGTGATTGCGATGTTGATAGGAGTTTTAATTCACCGTAAATGGATGGGAGCATAGTTATGAAACTAGTGATGAAAGACGCCACTCAAGATCAAATCAAGCCGCTAATTAAAGATTTTTTTGATCAAAATACCAATACATTTAGTTATGTCGTGGCTGATCCTGTGACATTAAGTTGTGCCATTATCGATAGTGTTTTAGATTTTGATGCTGTTTCTGCGACAACAACGACGGAACATGCTAACCAGATTATTCAATACATACATGAACAGCATTACAAGGTTGAGTGGATTTTAGAAACACATGTGCATGCTGATCATTTGACCGCTGCGCAATATTTAAAATCAAAGCTAGGTGGCAAAATTGCCATGAGTCATCATATTGGAATTGTACAAGAAACATTTGGCTCAATTTATCAATTGGATATTAAGGCAATAAACGCACAGCAACCATTCGATTATTTATTTAAAGATCATGAGTGTTTTAAAATTGGAGAAATTGAAGCCTACAATATTCCAACGCCTGGTCATACACCTGCTTGTCTTAGTTATGTGATAGGTGATTCAGTTTTCGTGGGTGATACTATATTTATGCCAGACTATGGTACAGCACGTTGTGATTTTCCACGGGGCAGTGCAGCAGAATTATTTGATTCAGTTCAGAAGCTTTATCAACTGCCTGATCATATGCGTGTATATCTATGTCACGATTATTTACCAGAAAATCGACACCAATATATGTGTCAAACGGATATAAGAACGCAAAAAAAATCGAATATACACATTCGAATTGATTCAAAAAAGAATGATTTTGTGGAAATGCGCAATAGCCGTGACGCGACATTGGGGATGCCAAAGCTAATTTTACCAGCCATTCAAATTAATATAAACGGTGGCAAATTTCCGCCCACTGAACACAATGGAGTATCTTATTTGAAAATCCCTTTAAATTTTTTCAAATCATAAAATTTAGCTACTTTAATTTTTATAGATATTATAAATACATGTTATGTATAAAATTGAAAAGGCTTTAAAAACAAGTTCAATAGGCGTATAGTTAAGTATGAAAGTTGATCAGCCTAGTCGGTTATTAACTTGATTTTTTTTCTATGTTTCTAAACACTCTTTATCGAAAAGAGTTGAGAGGAAATTTTGCTAAGATCTAGTGGACTCATCATTGCATTTGCAACGGTGTTATTACAACTAGCGGTTTATTTACAACCGATCTTACCGGAGAAATTTCATGTCGCTCCGGTATGCATGTCTATTATGCATAATTTACTTTCTCCAGAACGCCATCAGCATGTTCATGAGACTTATCACGATCTCGTCCACCATTTGAGTGAAAACGAACATCATCACGACCATAATCAAATTACTCACCAATGCCAATATTGCACTGTGTATGGAGACCTCGTCTTACCATTTGATTTTGGTGTAAAAGAAATTTTTGATCGCTTACAAGTTAAGTTGAGCTTCTACCGCAATTCTTTTTGGCATGTCTATTTTTCTCTACAGAAGCTCTATCTTCTGCCTCAAGGCCGAGCGCCACCTTTTGGACTCTAATTGATTTAAACCTTGGATCATTTTGATCTTAATCAATTTATTTAGAGTTCAATCTTATGAAAAAAATCTTTAAACAGTCTGTAGCTAACAGACGGTATTCACTCATCCTCAAAAAAGTGAATTTAAAATCGCGTGTTATCGGAATGATACATGACATCTACAATGTAATTCTGACTGTAGTTTTAAACTCATTGAAGAACAACATTCACCACAAAATTCAATGATAAGGTGACCTCATGGATCTAGGACTAACAGCGCTCGAATTGGCGCGTATACAATTTGCATTCACTGTTTCATTTCACATTATCTTTCCAGCAATTTCGATTGGATTGGCAAGTTTTTTGGCTGTGCTCGAATGGCGTTGGCTTAAAACGAATGATCCTGTTTATCGAGATCTGTTTAAATTTTGGATAAAAATATTCGCACTTTCATTTGGTATGGGTGTCGTTTCAGGCGTGGTGATGAGCTATCAGTTTGGAACCAACTGGAGTGAATTTTCACGTATAGCTGGTAGTGTCACTGGACCATTGCTGACGTATGAAGTGCTCAGTGCGTTTTTCTTAGAAGCTGGTTTCCTCGGTATCATGTTGTTTGGCTGGGGGCGAGTTGGACCAAAGACGCATTTTTTTGCAACCTTAATGGTGGCAATAGGAACATGTATATCCATGTTTTGGATTCTGTCATCTAACAGCTGGATGCAAACACCTCAAGGCTTTGCATTTGAAAATGGAATAATTGTTCCTCAAGATTGGTTCGCGATTGTCTTTAACCCATCCTTTCCTTATCGATTAGCGCATATGGCACTGGCCGCTTTCTTGGTTTCAGGCTTATTGGTTGCCGCAACTGCTGCATGGCATCTACTCAAAGGACGCCGTGATGCGTTAGTAAAAAAGTCATTCTCGATGGCAATGTGGATGATCCTTGCTTTAGCTCCACTACAGATGTTCGTGGGTGATTTACATGGATTGAATACCTTAGAACATCAGCCTGCTAAATTAGCTGCAATCGAAGGTCATTGGGAAACCAATAAAGATCATGGTATGCCGTTGTATCTATTTGGTATTCCAGATATGGAAGCTGAAGAAACTAAATATGCGATTGGTATTCCAAATCTGGGTAGCCTGATCATGACACATACCCTTGATGGTGAGGTTAAAGGCTTAAAAGAATTCGCACCTGAGGATCGACCTAATTCAACCATCGTTTTTTGGAGTTTCCGAATCATGGTGGGTATGGGCATGCTCATGATCTTACTGGCTGTATTTGGTCTATGGCTACGTAAGACAGGCAAATTCTATGATTCTAAATGGTTGCACAAGTTTGCTTTGTGGATGGGGCCTTCAGGTTTTATTGCATTATTGGCAGGCTGGTTTACCACAGAGGTGGGACGTCAACCTTGGATTATCTATGGCGTAATGCGTACGAAAGATGCGTTATCTCCTGTCTCTGCGGAACAGGTTGGACTTACGCTAATTATTTTTGTTGTGGTGTACTGCATCGTATTTGGTATCGGTATCTTTTATATGTTGAAAATGATGGTAAAAGGACCAGAATTTATTTATTCAACACCACATTCAGATGGCGAAGTGATCCGAGCGTCTAAACGCCCGATGAGTACCATTGATAATGAACAACAACTTGAAGCATCAAATAAGGTGAATGATCAGGAGAATTTGAAATGATTGATTTATCATTGATTTGGATTGTGATCATCGCACTAGGTGTGTTGATTTATGTCGTTCTTGATGGTTTTGATTTGGGAATTGGTATTTTATTTCCATTTGTGAAAGATCGCCAAGAGCGTGATGTCATGATGAATACTGTAGCACCCGTATGGGATGGCAATGAGACTTGGATGGTACTTGGTGGAGCTGGTTTATTTGCCGCTTTTCCACTGGTCTATTCGACTGTATTGTCCGCATTATATATGCCCATTACCTTAATGGTGATCGCGCTTATATTTCGTGGAGTCGCTTTTGAGTTTCGTTTTAAGGCTAATCGGACTAAAGCACTTTGGGACCAAGCATTTATTTGGGGTTCAATTTTAGCTTCATTTTTACAAGGTGTGATTTTAGGCGCTTATATTCAAGGAATACAGACCACCAATGGTGTGTTCACGGGTGGTGGTCTGGATTGGCTCACTCCATTTTCACTCTTTACAGGTTTAGGCGTTGTTGTTTTATACGCGACACTCGGTTGCGGATGGTTAATTTTTAAAACAGATGAGCGTGTACAAGATCATATGTACCGTCTGATGCCTAAGCTTATGATCGCGTTATTTCTAATATTTGGCGCTGTCAGTATTTATACTCCCCTTGTACATGACGATATTGCACAGCGTTGGTTTAGTCAGCCACAAATGTGGTATTTCAGTCCCGTACCAATACTGGTATTGATTTTCACTTTCCTAGCGCTCAGAGCTTGTAAACGTCGTCAGGAGTTTGCGCCTTTCATCTATACATTGGCTTTGGTATTTCTTGCGTATACGGGCTTCTTAATTAGTTTATGGCCTAATATCATTCCGCCAAGTGTAACGATTTGGCAAGCTGCTGCACCTCAAAGTAGTCAATTATTTGCTCTCATTGGTGCACTCATTCTAATCCCAATTATATTGTTTTATACCGCTTTATCTTATTGGGTATTTAGAGACAAGGTTCGTGTTGGTGACGAAGGTTATCACTGAGGAGAATGATAATGAAACTGAATCAAGCAGGGTGGTTTATTGTTTTATGGCTCGGTGGTTTTTTAAGTCTATTATTGATTGCTGGTCTATTTCGATTGCTCATCCAGTGGGCGTATTAATCTAAATCTTGAGACATCAACAATTAACCCATCATCTAGGTGATGGGTTTTTAATTTAAATACTAACGACTAATCTTTGTTGATCATAATTGGGTAATAGAAACTATGATATAGGCACAATTAAGCGGATTTTAGCTTCTAAAACAACGCTTTAAAAATTTACTTAAACAATTGATTTAAGATAAAATTAGAAGAATCATCTGAATCTTTGAGAATGATGAGTGAAATCGTTTCAATCACTTATGACATAACTATCGCCGTTTTAAGGAATCACGAGACTGATATTTAATTGTCGTTATTCATGGTCTAATTACTGTGAAAAAAAAGCCAGACTGGTGGAGCAATCTGGCAAAGCGTCAAGATGAGTCACCCGTGACAAGTGATGTTTCCTGAGTTCAGGTTTGAGTTGTTCCGAACTTAAGCCTGAATAAATTCAGCCACAGCCTGGTTAAACGCTTGTGGTTGTTCAACATTCGAAATGTGCGAAGCATTAATCTCAACAAGTTGACTACCCGCAATCGCT
>NZ_JBWYJB010000020.1:0-18505 GCF_056784015.1 Acinetobacter sp. ANC_7655
GTGAGAGTAAGTCATCGCCAGCTCATTATTCTAAACACCCCCTTCAATAGAAGGGGGTGTTTTTCTATGCAGTAAAGAATGAATTAAAGATATAAAAATAAAAGCCCTCATGAGAGGGCCTTGTATCAAATAATAGATTAAAGTTGTCGTCGAGCGTGTTTTAACGCAGTTCTTAGGCCTTCCTCTAGCGTTGGATGGTAGAAAGGGTGATCTAGAATTTCATCAACAGTAAGATCACTGGAGATAGCCCAAGCGAGCAAATGTGCTAAATGTTCTGCTGAATAACAAAGAAATTCTGCTCCGAGAAGTTTACGTGAGTATCGATCGATGTAAACCTCTACAGCCCCAATATTTTGTCCATTGACAATCGCTCGTCCTTGCTTTTCGTAGGATACGATACCTGTAACAAACTCATGATTGGCTTTACGCAGTGTGTGATAATTGGAGCCGATCCCTGCCATTTCTGGTGAGCTAAACATAATACCCAATGGGGTAAGACTTTTTTTCTGACTCGATTGATGTTGATTGAGGCAATTATGAACCGCCAATTTACCTTCATAAGACGCTTCATGCTGGATAGGCGTTGCAGTAAATGCATCACCTACAATGTAAATGGGGTAGTCACCAAGCTGTTTAGTGGTTGGATCAACAGGTAATTTCTTTAGATCAATGAATTCATCATTTATATGCTGAATATTTAACGTATCTAAATTCGTAGTACGACCAGTCGCAGATAATAGGTAATCAACTTCTATAGATTGATTGCTACCATTTTCGATAAAGTTAATTTGAACCTTATCTTCGCCTAATTTCTCAACCTGCTCGGGTAAAATCTCATATTTGATATTTAATTCTTTTGAGAATATTTCTTGAGCAAGCGTTTGTAAGTCTGGGCTAGTCAATGAACCAATTTTTTTACTGCGAGCAAAAACTGTAGTTTCCACACCTAGACGCTGCATGGCTTGTGCAAGTTCGATTGCAATGACACCGCTTCCAATTACAGCTAAACTTTTTGGTAAAGTAGGTATTTCAAAGACTTGATCAGAAGTTAAATATAAATGACCAAGTTTTTGTTGCCAATCTTGATTTACTGTTGGTCTTGAACCAACAGCGATAATGAACGATTTAGCTTGGTATTTCTTATTATTAACATTGATTGTGTTTGCATTTACAAATGTTGCGCGACCTGAAATTTTGTGCGCTGTAGGCCATGAATTAACGTCCTTCAGTGTTGCATTTGTAAATCGATCACGTAATTGCTGTACATGTTGCATAACATCTTTAGTGTCAATTTGAGAAGAAATTTTTAGCCCAAGTTGTTCTGAAGTTCTCGCATTATAGGCAAGATTAGCTGATGAAATTAGAACTTTACTCGGCATACAACCTACTCGAGCACAAGTGGTATCCCACGGACCGTCGTTCACAATAAGTATATTTTGTGTAGTTTTAATGGCTTCTTTATAAGCTGAAATACCAGCAGTACCAGCTCCAATAATAATGATATCGTACATATTGTATTGAGTAAGAATGATTTGAATTCACTATATAAAAAAAACTTCGATGAATAAGGTTTTTTTTCAATTTATTACACTTAAACCTTTAACTTTTGGTGATATCCACATTTTTGAAAATTTGTATTTTTAAAACTAAGTATTTTCATGGTTGTTATTGAAAGAAGATGAAAGAAAAAGGCGCTTGTGCGCCTTTAAAATGAATAAGATACATTTATCTTATAATGATGTACCTGCATGCACACCAACAGTTGGTTTTACATTCATTGATGTGCAACCGAGTAAAAGAAACGAACAACATAATGCAATACAAATTTTATTCATGAATGAGTCCTAATGAATTTGCTTTATTAAATAGTAACGTAGAACGACTACCTGACTTACATACTAAAAGTATAGGTTTAGGTAGACTATTGTAATACTTCGCAAACTCATGAACATCTGCATCTGTTATTTGACCTGAAATAACAGGTTGGTAAATCAAACTGATTTTAGACTTTTCGGCTAAAGCTCTTAATTCACTTGCAGTTGTTTCGTTACCTGATTCTTGATCAGGACGGTTAACGATCACAGACTTAAATCCCTGCTGCATTAAGGCATTGAATTTTGTAGCCGTCATATGACCCGATACACTCACAGATGGATTAAGTGCTTTACTGAGCGGTTCTGATGCTGAATGACTTAGCGTTACGATACTAAAAATGAAGATGGAAAGGATGAATCTAAACCACATCTTAGTCATCAAGCAAATCCATTTGTTTTGCTAATTGGTAGAGATTGTTAGAGCGATTTCCCGTACGACAGAACATTAATACTGGTTTTGGTAGCTCATTGAAATGATTTGCAAAAGTACGAACATCAAGTTCAGTAATTTGACCTGCAACTACAGGTTGATATACATAATCTAAGCCTTGAGCGCGTGCAGCTTCTTCAATTTGGGCACTTGTTGGCTGTTCTGGTCCGCCTTCCATATCGGGGCGATTATTAATCACAGATTTAAATCCTTTTTCAACAACTTGAACTAAATGTTCTGGCCCAATTTGACCAGCAAAACCTACATTTTCACTCATTGCGTCACTCCCAAAATAAATTAAAAGACTATGCTACTATCATAGCATCTCGCTCAGATATGAGCTTTGATCGACACAAAAAATTTAAAATAAAAATCGTATGAATACATGCATGGAGCACCTATGTACGATTACACCGTAGAGCCGCTGTACGTACAAAAAGCAAATGAGTTGATCGCTGCTGACCTTTATTTGCCTGTCAAAGTTAAAAGACCTCCTGTGCTTATTATGGCGCATGGTTTTGCAGGATTACGTCAATTCAAATTAATCCAATATGCGCAACGTTTTGCTCAATCAGGTTTCGCGGTTGTACTCTTTGACTATCGTTGTTGGGGAGGAAGTACGGGTAAACCACGAGAAATGGTCTCTGTCCGTCAGCAGCTAGAAGATTGGTATGCTGTGATTGCGCATATCAAATTATTCCCTTTGGTTGATGGGCACCAGCTTTTCTTATGGGGAACGGGTCTGAGTGGCGGATATGTTCTAAAACTTGCATCTGAGTTAAATGGGATTCGGGCTGCAATAGCGCAAGTACCCTTTGTGGACGGAAATGCCAGCAGTAAAATTTATCCAATTCAACATATGGCGCAGGCTTTAAAGTTATCGAGTCAGGATTTAATGGCAGCCAAAGTTGGACGTGTTGGAAAAAAAATGCCTGTCGTTCATCCTTATGCATTAAGTTTTTACCCGAGTCAGGATAGTTATCAAGGGTATATGTCGATCGTTGATTCAAACTATTATTGGAGCGGTGAGGTGCCTGCAAGAGCTATGTTGGACGTCATACGATTTCGACCGATTACTACGGCAAGAAGTATTAAAATTCCTGTGTTATTTATTGCTGCCAAGAAAGATGCAGTTATTCCCATAGAAATTAGTCGTGAAACGGTAACCAATATGGCACCTTATGTGGAATACCATGAGTGGAATATGACACATTTTGATATTTATCAAGTAAATTGGATGGAAAGCGCAATCAAGCTTCAATTAGAATTCTTAGATCAAAATAGAGGAGTAAACTCATGATTGTTGTTTGTCCATCTTGTGGCGCAAAAAATCGTGTACCTGAAGATAAAATCCAATCTCAGCCGAATTGTGGTCAATGTCATGAGCATTTGATTCCGCTTGCCCCTATTGAGCTGAATGAGCAAAACTTTAGTAACTTTATTACCAACAGTGATTTACCAGTATTGATTGATCTTTGGGCAGAATGGTGCGGGCCTTGTAAAATGATGGCACCGCATTTTGCTGAAGTAGCCAAATCAAATCCGCATGTGGTTTTTGCGAAGATAGATACTGAAGCGAATCCGCGCTTAAGTGCTGCCTTTAATGTTCGTAGTATTCCAACGTTGGTATTGATGAATAAAACGAATGAAATTGCTAGAATAAGTGGTGCATTACGTGCAAATCAATTACGAGATTGGTTAAATCAGCAATTAAATGCTTAACCAATAGGCCAATATTTGGAGTGACTGTGTCAGATTCTCAACTTAAGCCAGAAGGTACATTATCCCTTCAAACCATTGCTATGCCTGCAGATACCAACTGGAGTGGGGATGTTTTTGGTGGTTGGATTGTTTCACAAATGGATTTGGCTGGAGCTATTCATGCAGAGCGTTATACAAAAGGTCGCTGTGCAACCATTGCAATTAATCAAATGACATTCCTTGTGCCTGTTAAGGTGGGTGATGTCATTAGTTGTTATACTAAAATTTTAAAGCTCGGAAATACCTCAATTCAAATGCAAATTGAAGTATGGGATAGTCACGACTCTTCACGTCCAGCGAAAAGAGTGACAGAAGGTGTTTTCACTTTTGTTGCGGTGGATGTGAAAGGGGCAAAACGCCAGATTCCAGATGATGTTAAACAAAAGTTTCAAGAATCTCTAAGCATCTAATCACAAAAAATCCCAACATCGTTGGGATTTTTTATTAGGGAAACTTTTTTAGGATCAATATGATCATGAGCTTTATTGCTTAAGTTGAGATTTTGCAATCCAAGCCCAGAGCATTTCACATTGAATTGGCTCTTCGCCAGATTCATCTGTCACGATCACCTTGACAAGGGTTTCACCTTTTTCAGACTCTTGCATCTGTTTTTGTTGATCATCAGTCAATGTAGCGACTGCGGTCATCGCACCTTTAGATGGGCGTTTGAAATCTACTTTTAAGCTTTTTATTAATACGATTGAGGTATCGGGTACATTCATGCCGGTAACAAAGCCTGTAGCTGTTTCAGCGATCAGCGCCATTGCGCATGCATGCACTTGACCAATATGGTTTTGCATTGCTTTATGGTTTTCGATTTTAACGACAACTTTAGCATGACTAACTTCAAGATAACGTAATTTGGCGGTTCCCACCATTGGAACGACACGGCCAAAAGCTTTGCTCCACAAAGTACTACGGATACCTTGTGGAAACTTAGATGTCGCTTTTACTAACTTAGATAAACGATTGCCTTTTGCCATGATCAGTTCCTATGATGGAGCAAAGAGATTAGTCTTTGAAGTTGTTAAATTGAAGTGGGATACCGAATTGTTGTTCTTTTAAGAATGCCATAACTTGTTGTAATGTATCGCGCTTCTTGTCAGTGACTCGGATTTTATCGCCCTGAATAGAAGATTGCACTTTGATACCACTTTCTTTAATGGCTTTATTAATTTTTTTTGCTGTATCAGAGTCAAGACCGTCTTTAAGTTTAATCACTTGAATGACATTTTTGCCAGATGCTGTCATTTTTTGCGGATCTAGTGCTTGAACGTCGACTTTACGTTTATAAAAGTGATTTTCCAGCATGTTGTAAACTTGCTCACATTGGAAGTCACTTTCAGTCGAGATCTTAATTTCTTTATTTTTTTCGTTTAATTCGATCGAAACGTCTTGACCACGGAAGTCGAAACGCGTTCCGATTTCCTTTTGTGTGTTTTGAACTGCATGATTTACTTCAAAAATCTCTAATTCTGAAACAATATCGAAAGATGGCATAGTTTAGACCTTTACAAATAGAAAGAATATCTGAGATGCTAGGGATGTTTTCTTCATTTGCCAAGTGTTGTTTACATCAAAGGAGTGCGCAATGATCCGTAAACAAGAAATTACAACATTTGAGTTCCCAGCTGACGCGATTATCTGGGATGTACGTGATACAAGTGCTTATGCTGAAGCACATGTGAAAGGAGCGGTGAACCAACCGATTTCCACACTTTCAGCAGATAGTCTGACTCAAGTTGCAGCGGATCAACCGATTTACATTTTATGTGGCGGCGGAAGTAAAGCACCACGTGCTGCAGAACTATTAGAAGGCTTTGATAGTTCACGTGAATATGTGGTCTTAATGGGTGGTACTCGTGCTGCTCGTGAGGCAGGATTACCTTTAGAGCAAGGTTAATCATGGTTGAAAAAAAGCGCCTTATGGCGCTTTTTTAGTTTCAATAAATCATGGTGATTGAGTTTTAGCCTGAAAATATGGCTTCTTTATTCTTACTTTCTTTCTAAATCGATGAACATTGAGTTTATTGAGTAAAGTTTCAGATACAGGGCATGCTGTTTTTAAGATTTGAGCCACTAGAATTTCAGCACACAAAGGAGCAAATAAAAAGCCTTTAGAGCCCAAACCTGAGAGTGTATAAATTTCAGTATCAGATTCAACCTGACCTAAAAGCGGAAAATAATCCTGACTTTGTGCACGAACAGAAGCTCTACCATGCCAAGAATGATGGTCAGGAAATTGTGCAGCAATATCTGGTGCGAAATCTGCAAGTAACCTGTAGTTATGTTCATGATCTTCATCAAGAACATCTTGATCATCTCGATTAGGGTAAAAAGAAGCACCTAAAATGATTTGATGATCATTTAAAGGCATACAGTAGCCACCATAGCTATATGCTTCATGTTTCTTGAACTGTGTGGATGAAACATGGTTAAACCAGCTAACTTGACCACGTATTGGTTTTAAAATCGGGAAATCATCAAAAAGATTCATACTTTCACGGGCACAACAAATAATCACATGGTCAAATTGATATTGTTGTCCAACATGATCTGTTATACCGACTTGATGATTGGCAAGTAGATCCCACGATTTGATTGTCGCTTGCTGAAATTCGATCAGTTCATTCGATAATATTTCTTTAGCCAAATCATGTGGTCTGATTGTTCCAGCCTGTTTCAAGGTGAGGAATGCTTGGTTGAACAGGCTGTTTTTAGCAGCACAATTTGCTTCGAGTATGTTTTCTGGATATTGATTTGCAAGATCGAGAAGTTCATCAGCGTGTTTAAGAGGGATTTGATGGACTTGCGCGGCGTCAAAGGCTTCAAATTTTGAATAATGGTTCATTGCATGTTGCCATGCTAATGTCATTAAATGATCGGCACTTTGTTCAATTGGACAGAGCTTGGGATTCAATAAAGCCAGAGGATTTCCTGACGCGCCACTTAATGGCTCATGGCGGTCAAATAGGCTGACGCGGTGACCTCTTAATGCAAAGGCATAGGCACAACTTAAACCCGCAATTCCGGCGCCTACAATGCCTATACGGCGTTGAGAACTTGAGTGTGGTTTGTATTGGTAATCTTCGGGAGAGAGTTCACTTTTTTCAGCCTCTTCGTCTAAAGGCAGTAAAACTCCCTTTAGCATTTCACGTTTGTGTCCGAACCCTTTTGGGCGTGTAATTTTCACGCCGTGTTTTTTTAATCCTCTTTTGAGGATTCCAGCAACACTGAAAGAGGCAAAAGTAGTTCCAATATCTGATAGTCGAATAATTTGATTCAGAACTTGATCTTCCCACATATCTGGATTACAGGCAGGAGCAAATCCATCTAAAAACCATGCATTGACAGTGCTAGTTTTGGCAATGACTGGAAAAACATCATGTGCATCACCTAACCAAATATCAATACTAAAACGCTCATCTGGAAAATGAAGGCGGTGGCATCCTGCAATCGGCAGTGGATATTGGGCAATGAGTTGATCTGATACATGTTTCAGTTCAGGCCAAGCATTTAAAGCTCGGATCAGATCAGCCTTGCTCAATGGAAATTTTTCCACCGTAATGACATGCAGTTGACTATGATTATTTGGACGAATTGATTGCCAAAGTTGCCAAAGGGTGAGGATATTTAAACCCGTGCCGAAGCCAGTTTCTCCGACTGTGAAATGTTCAAATGGTTTTAAGTCCGATAGGCGTTCATGTAGATCATTACCATTGATAAAGACATGACGCGTTTCAAGAAGGCCATTGGCTTTTGAAAAATAAACATCACCGAAAATTTTAGAAACTGGAATATCGATTCCATCAACGAGTTGCCAATCGAGATCAGCAGTTTGAATGGCCTGAGTCAAAATTTGAAACCTTTGAAAAGCGTGTCAGTGGTTTACCACTGACGACGTCGTTTTGTATAGATGTAACTGGCAATAATAAAGCCGACAAAAATACCGACAGCCATTGTTGCTGCACCGTACAAAAACATTTGAGCACTACGTTCACTTTGAAGCACCTGAATTTGTACACCTAAATTATCATTTTTTAGTTGTAATTCTTGATTCTGTGCTAAAGCTTCTAGGTTTGCTTTTTCAAGCTGTTGGAGACGTGTTGCTTGGTCTTTGACTAAAGCCTTTACTTTTGCTTCTTGAAGCGCTTTATTTCGTGCAATTTGTTCAGCTGTAAGTGGCTTTGCAGGCGTAGCAGTTGCTGGCTGAGACTGTGCAGCAGTAGTTGCTGCGGGTTCAGCCCAAGTTGAAGATACCAATGCAAAACTGATGAAAAGAGCAGAGCGTGTCAAATTCATCATCTTATTCATGTGGTAATGCTTTATTAAAAGGTTTTACGTCAATGCTGGCATAAATACCTTCTTTTAAAAAAGGCTCATCTGCTAACCATTCATCTAACGCTTCACGGCTTTCAAAATCTAAAATAAGGGTGCTGCCATAAAATCCAGCTTGTGGGTTATTACGATCTTTTGGCATCGCGCCAGCGACGATTACGCGACCTTCCTCAGCCAGTTTTTCAAGGCGTGCAAGGTGTTGTGGGCGTGTTGCTAAGCGTTTTTCAACAGTACCTTCTTGGTCGGTACACGTCACTACAAATAAGGGCATGGCGAAATCTCTATATCCTCTTTCAACACGATTATTCTTCTGCAGATTTAAAGTGTTTTCGTAAAATGATGAATTGAATAATGATAAATGAAAACATCACAATCATGTCACCAAAAGCAGTAAATTCACCCCAATATTTTCCATCCATGAACACGAAAGCAAAGAAAATATGCAATGATGCCATACCAACAAACATCGCGGCCCAAGCATAGTTTAAATTTTTCCATCCCTGCGGTGTTAAATTTAAAATAGGACCAAATAAGCGTTGAATGAGAGGTTTGCGGTCTTTACCAAAATAAGGTGAAATTAAGAAAGCACCAGCAAATACAAAATTCAAGATCGCTGCTTTGAGACGAATATAAAAATCATCACTCAACATGAGAGTAATCCCACCAAAAATCACCGTCATAAATAAAACAATCCATTGTTGTTTATCGAGATGAAATTTTTGGCGGACAAATAATGCACCGTAGACCACGAGCATAGAAATGATTAAGCCCGTTGTAGCAACGAGAATATGGTTATTATCGATGCCACCTGCAGAGCCGATCCATTGCAGTAAAGGGTGATTGTTATCTTTGGGATCGACAGTTTTGTAAAGCCAAAAGAAAATTATGAGTGGCACAAAGTCTAAAAGTGCTTTCATGTTAAAGTATCTATGCAGTTCAGGTGGATGGATTAGTATAAAAGATGCAAGGCGTAGATTTACACACACATAGTAATATTTCTGATGGAACTTTGTCGCCAGGGTTACTGGTTCAAGCTGCGCTCGAAAAAGGGATACATACCCTTGCACTGACTGACCACGATAGCATGGATGGTTTGGTTTTGGCTGAAAAAGTTGCAAAAAATCAACCAATTCAAATTATTTCAGGTGTGGAAATTTCAAGTCAGTGGTCTAGACCTTCGACCAAAAAAAGTTATGGTGTGCATGTGGTCGCACTGAATATGCAATCACCTGATCCTTTGCATAAGCTACTAGAACAACAAAAGATAATTCGAGCTGAACGTGCTCAACTCATCTGTGAATTGTTGAAGCCTCTTATTGGAGAGGATATTTACGCGGATGTGGTTGCGAAGGTCGAGGGTATACCTGATCGTGTGACACGAACCCATATTGCGAAGACGCTGGTCGAGAAGGGTCATGTTTCACGTCCGCAACAAGCTTTTGACAAATATATCAAGGAAGGTAAAAAAGCTTATGTTCAGTTTGAAGGACTTGGTCTGGAGGAAACGATACGTGTAATTCATGAGGCTCAAGGGTTTGCTGTTTTGGCACATCCTACCCGTTATGATTTATCTGCGACGAATATTCGTTATTTGATTGAAATATTTGCACGTTACGGAGGCGACGCAGTTGAGTTGCCACCTGCGATTGAGCCTACCTCGACGCGACAAATGGTAGACCGAATGATTGCCGAATTTGGGCTTAAAGTATCAGTTGGAAGTGATTTCCATGGAGATAATATGCCATGGATAAAATTGGGGAATATCCCTCAAGTGAAAGAGGGGCAGGTTGGCATCTGGGAAAGTTTTATTGTATAGAAATTCTCTTATAACAACGGATAAGAGAATTTCAGGCGGCGATAAGACATTCAGTTGTCATGAATCAAAGTAAGTTGTGATCTTGTGCTTGGATCGGTGGAGGAGTTGGTTTTCCTAAAGTCCCGAGTAGTTCAATCTCGATTGTACGAACCATGGCATCGAGTGGAAGATCATTACTTTGTGTACCAAAAGGCTCTTCTATTTCAGAGCTGAGCGCATCAAGCCCCAAAAACGTATATGCTAAAATACCGACTAAAAGTGGCGTCGCCAAACCGAGCACCGAGCCTAAACTAAATGGAAGCATAAAACAGAAAAAATAAACGGTACGGTTTAAGAGTACTGAATAAGCATAAGGTAAAGGAGTTGTAGCAATACGATCACAGCCTGTTTGAACCAAACTTAATTCAGTTACATGTTGGTTCATTTGTGTATAAATAATGTCTGAAATTTCGCCTTCTTTCAGTGACTGCATCAACTCCCATTGAATCAAACTTAATGTGTATTGTGGTGCATTGGCTTGCTGGTAAAGTTGAGTTAAAGCTTGTGGGCTCATGCCACTGGTTTGATGCAAAGCATCGGGACTGACTGTTTGATGACGAAGACGGTCACGCAGTACGTTAGCAAAAACAATCATATGCTGAATTACACGTTCACGACGACCTTGCGGCAAGATCCGGCAGTCTCGATCGAAATGTCGAGCATTGGCGATTAAGCTTCCCCATAATTTACGCGCTTCCCACCAACGGTCATAACATGCCGAATTTTTGAAACCTAAAAAAATCGACAATACTACTCCGATCAGTGTAAACCCAACCAAAGGAATTTCAGGGAATCTATAGAGATTTATATATTCAATTCCCCCCACGATTGCTGAAATCAGCATAACGATTCCAAGTGGAGGTAATACCTTCGGTAAGATGGTTCCACGCCATGAAAATAATAGTTTTAGCGTATCGGTTTGATCACGAACAATCATGTAAATCAATCTTTCATTTTTCTATGATCTTCACTAGTTCAGCGAGTATTGTCAATGATAAAAAATGGAAACTTCGAGCAATTTTATTCTGTAATTTATAGACTTATTCTCGGATCAGTTGGTGCTCCATAAAAGAGTAGCTGCCTTCGGTGGAAATGATGACATGATCGAGTAATTTAACCTCAATTAAATTACAAGCTCTACTTAAAGATTTCGTCAAATTGATATCGTCAATTGAGGGCTGAGGAATTCCTAAAGGATGATTATGTGCAATAATCACAGCACTCGCCTGAGTGTGGATGATATGTCGAATAAACTGATTAATTGAAACTGCACAGTGGTTAGTAGAACCAAAGAATAATTTTTTAAAATTAATTTTTCTGAGCCTTGCATCTAAACAGAGTACCGCGAAAATCTCTTGAGATTCGCCAATAAGTTCATAGCGAAGATAATCTTGAATTAAATCAGAGCGACTTAAATCAATTTGTTGGTTCAATTGATGTTGCAAGTAACGCCGTCCAAGCTCTTTTACAGCCATCAATTGAGAGTATTTAGTGTCTCCCATGCCATGGAACATGCGAATTTCGTCTATCGATGCATCAAACACTGCATTTAAGCTTCCAAAATGTTGCAACATCAATCTTGCTAATTCGACCGCAGAATGTTGTTGAGATCCTGATCTTAAAAAGATGGCGAGGAGTTCTGCATCAGAGAGGCTATGAGCACCTTGGCGGAGTAATCTTTCTCGCGGTCGTTCTTGTTCGGGCCATTGTTTGATCGAATTATTCATTATTATTCACTGTTTTAAATTATTTTAACTTTTGAATATTCACCAAGGTATATCTTGGGTGGCAGAATATTTAATGCTATTGTGAGCGCCACTGCAATAAAAAGGTGACGTGATCTTGAGTTTTGATCTTAGTGTGTTCTCCAATAAAAATATTATTCTTGCTGTTACTGGTGGTATTGCTGCTTATAAAAGTGCCATCTTAGTACGCCGACTTAAAGATTACGGATTTAATGTCCGAGTTGTAATGACTCAAGGTGCCCAAGCTTTTATTACGCCGCTTACCTTTCAAGCATTGTCGGGTAATCCAGTGCATACTGAACTTCTAGATACAGAAGCTGAAGCTGGAATGGGGCATATCGAATTAGCACGATGGGCGGATTTGGTACTTGTTGCTCCTGCCAGTTGTGACAGTATTGCCAAATTTGCTTGTGGATTAGCGGATGATTTACTCAGTACACTCTATTTGGCAACAAAAGCACCTGTTTGGATCGCACCAGCCATGAATCAACAAATGTGGGCGGCTAAAGCAACACAGCGCAATTTAAGTAGTTTGGTTGAGGATGGTGTGCATGTCATTATGCCTGAGGCGGGTTCTCAAGCGTGTGGCGATGTTGGATTAGGACGTATGCCTGAGCCTGAAGATTTAGCTGAACAGGTACGAGAATATTTCCATAAAGCGCAGCGTGCAATTGCAGAAAAATTTGGCTTGCTGGCGGGTAAAAAAGTGACGATTACCGCAGGTCCAACTCGAGAGGCAATTGATCCAGTGCGTTATATTTCAAACCACAGCACTGGAAAAATGGGGTTTGCTATTGCTGCTGCATGTTATTCAGCAGGTGCTGAGGTGACACTGATCGCGGGTCCTGTCAGTTTAGATACACCGAATGGGGTGAAGCGTTTAAATGTATCTTCAGCGAGACAGATGCTTGATTTAAGCATGAATCAGTTGGAAACAGGATGTGATGTATTTATTGCGACAGCTGCCGTAGCGGATTATCGTGTTGCAGAAGTTGCGGAACATAAAATCAAAAAAGCTGGTGATGAGTTAGCTGTCTCTCTTGTTAAAAATCCTGATATCGTGGCGACGATAGCTTTGCAAGACAAACGTCCATTTATGGTCGGTTTTGCAGCTGAAACGCGTAATGTCGAAGAATATGCCGCAGGTAAATTGGTGGCTAAGAAACTAGATATGATCGCATGCAATGATGTTTCAAGAGCGGATATTGGTTTTGCTTCAGATGAAAATGCGATGACTGTGTTTTTTGCTGAACAATATGAAATGGAAAAACGTGATCTTGAAAAAGCTTCAAAGCAAGAAATTGCACAACAATTGGTTGAAGCTATCCATGATGCATTACATCAAGAAAAACGACCTGTTTAAATGTAGGATATAAAAAAGACCGCAAATGCGGTCTTTTTTATAAGGGGGAAGTTAATCAAACGATTAAGCTTGACCTTCAGCAGCTGCAGCTTGAGCGCGTTGCATGTTTGCCTCAAACTCAGCATCGAAGTTAATCGGTGTAAGAAGTAATTGAGGGAAGCTACCTTTAGTTACAAGATCGTTCACCGCTTCACGAAGGAATGGGAACAAAATATTAGGGCAATAAGCACCAAGAATGTACGGAAGACGTTCATCTTCAACGCCATCAATCAAGAAAATACCTGATTGTGTTACGTCTACGATAAATGCAGTTTCACCTGCATTCGCAGCTTGTACAACCACTTTTAAAGAAACTTCAAAATGAGTTGGATCTACTTTTTCAGCTGATGAAGAAAGATTGATGTTTAACTCAGGTTGCCATTCTTTTGTAAAAACCGCAGCACCAGGAACTTCAAAAGAAATGTCTTTTGTATAAATACGTTCTAATGCTAATTGTGGTTGAACTTGTTGTTCTTCACTCATTCTTAATTCCTTAGATTTAGTGATTATGCCAATAATTCGTCTAGTTTACCTTCACGCTCTAAAGCATAAAGTTGGTCGAAACCACCGATGAATTGATCTTTAATGAAAATTTGTGGCACTGTGCGGTGGTTGGTTTTTTGCATTAACTCAACACGAACCTCAGGTGCTTCTTTTGATAAATTAATTTCTTTGTACTCAATGCCTTTACGTTCAAGGAGTTGCTTTGCACGTACGCAATAAGGACACATCGTTGTTGAATATACAGTCACTTGAGCTGTCATTTTACAAACTCCTTAAGCTTTTTTGCTTTTTACTAAAGGTAAGCCTTGAGCTTTCCAGTTACTAATGCCACCGTCTAAACGATAACTATCTGTATGACCGACTTGTTGTAAAGCAGAGCCTGCAACTTGGCCTAAATTACAAATGAATACCAATGGACGGTCCGCAGCTTTTAATTCTTCAACATTGGCAGCAATTTGACTATATGGAATATTACGACTACCGCTAATATGACCTTCACGGAAATCTTTAGCATCGCGCAAATCAATCAGCATCGCATTTTTAGCTTTCACTAAAATTCCGAGCGATTGTGGCGAAATTTTACGACCACTACGTTGTCCTTCAAAAACGAAAAACAAAACAATAAGGGCCCCTAAAATTGCAAATAAAAAGGGGTGATTCCCCATAAATTCGAACCAACGTTCCACAAATCACCTAATGACTAATTAAAAACTGCGTTGAGTATAACGTATATATATGGTGATCAAAATCACTGCTTCAAGGGCGTGCTTAAAGAAAACTAATTTTTTTGTTGCGCCTCAGTAATCTCATCTATTAGACGTAAATAACTTTCTAAACGTCTTTGTAAAATATCACCATTTTTGACACCTTCTTTAAGCGCACATTGCTTTTCGTGCGTATGGGTGCAATTGCGATACTGACAATGTCCTAAGAGCGCAGAAATTTCAGGAAAGCCACCATCGATTTTCTCATGATCTAAATGCCATAAGCCAAATTCACGAATACCTGGGGAATCGATTAAAGCACCATTTTCACCAAAACGAATTAAACGTGTTGAGGTCGTGGTATGTTGACCGAGTGCGGAGTTTTCTGAAATGACATTGGTTTTTTGATCAGCATCAGGAATGATGGCATTAATAAGTGTACTTTTCCCAACACCTGATTGACCTACAAATGCAACAGTTTGGTTGTCAATACGTTGAATCAACTCATCTAAATTACCATTAGATTGGGTCAGGATGAAGTCATAACCAAGTTGACGATATTCTTCTGCTAACAGCAAAATTGGATCATTTTCTTTCAGTAAATCACATTTGTTTAATACTAATAAAGCAGGAATATTGGCATCTTCACATGCAACCAAATAGCGATCGATCAGGGTTGGTGCAGGTTCTGGTAACGGTGCAATGACGATGACGATCAGGCTGATATTTGCAGCTACTGGTTTTACTTTGTGATAACGATCTGGGCGAGTCAACAAGGATTGTCGCGGTTGAATCGCTGTGATAATACCTAAGCCAGTATTTGGATCTGCTTGCCATTTTACGCGATCACCTGTAACCAATAATTCTAAATTGGTACGGGTATGACAACGCCAAACGCTATTCAGCTCAATAGGTTTCCAAAAAGGTTCTGGCTCACCTTCTTTGGTATCTGGTTTTATTGGATGTTGATCAGGCAAGGAGAGGGCTTGTACTTCGAGTTGTCGACCATAGTGTTGGACGACTAAGCCTTCTAAGTCGTGAGACGTGTCGAGTTCTTCTTGACGTGTTTGATGTTGTTTCTGAATACGACGTTGTTGTTGCTCTGTCAAACGACGCTTACGAATTAAAGCCATTCACAACCTAAAAAACCTTGAAATTTAGATGGCAAAAATAGCATGATGAGCCATGGATTTACAGCCAAGATCGGAATAATTTGCTACTATCCATCTTTAATTTAGCCCAATAAGATTGCACTTTATGAGCAGCACCCCAGATACCCGCTTAATTTGGATCGACCTTGAAATGACAGGGTTAGATACAGACAATGATCAGATTATTGAAATTGCAACGATTATTACGGATGATCATTTAAATATTCTTGCTGAAGGCCCAGTGTTAGCTGTACATCAGTCAGATATTATTTTAAATGCGATGGATGAATGGAATACACGTCAGCACGGGCAATCTGGACTTATTGAACGCGTACGCCGTAGTAAGTTAACTGCGCAAGATGCTGAGCAACAAACACTTGAATTCTTAAAAAAATGGGTCAATCCTAAATCATCTCCAATGTGTGGAAACTCAATTTGCCAAGATCGCCGTTTCTTACATCGTTTAATGCCAGAGCTTGAGCAGTTCTTCCATTACCGTAATTTGGATGTGTCTTCTGTTAAAGAGTTAGCAAAACGCTGGCGCCCAGAAATTATGAGTGGTTTAAAGAAAAATGCTTCTCATCTTGCGATGGATGATATTCGTGATTCAATTGCTGAATTAAAGTATTACCGTCAATATTTTTTCATCTCAAATAATTAAAACGTTCTGCTGAAATTTTAGAAAAGGGGCTAAGGCCTCTTTTTTTATAGATTTTATAAATGATCGAAAGAACAAAGTATTAATTAAAATGTTTAAAAATTGATAGCAAAAAATAAACTGACTTTTATGCTGATAGATCTCAGAATAGTGAAAATTTAAGAATGATAACAGAGACTAAGTTATGCAAAGTAGTAATCCGATTTTAACCCGTGTAGAGACTGTATCTAATTATCAACAACCCATGACGATTCAAGGCGCGATTCAGAAATCTGTTGTATTAACTGTGATTTCGGCAGCGGTGGGTATCGCGCTGTTTATTTATAGTTTTATGACTTTAAATGTATCACTCGCCTATGCTAGTGCGATGGTGGGGGCGATTGGTGGATTCATTCTGGCACTCATTACTACTTTTAAGCAGAATACTGCTCGAACTTTGGCTATTCCATATGCTTTATTTCAAGGTGCATTTTTAGGGGGTATTTCAGTCATATTTCAACTGAAATACCCTGGTGTTCCTTTAAAGGCCTTGCTCGCAACATTTGTCACGACTTTGGTGATGTTCGCGCTTTATCGGTTTCAAATTATTCGTGCGACTGAGAAATTTAAAGCGGTTGTGTTGTCAGCCACCATTGCGATTGCGATTGTATTTGTTCTCCAATTTATTATGAGTCTAGCTTTTGGTTCGAGCATTCCATATATATTTGATAATAATTGGCTAGGTTTAGGATTTGCAGCTTTTGTCGCCATTATTGCATCATTAAATCTAATTTTAGATTTCGACCTGATTGAAAATGCCGCAGCTCAATATGCGCCTAAAGCGATGGAATGGTTATGTGGAATTGCCTTATTAGCCACTTTAGTTTGGATGTATTTCTCTTTCTTGCGTTTAATTGGTCTACTGTCTAGTAATGACTAATGTCGTTCAGCTAAGGCGTGTAAAAAGATCAGACTGATGTCTGATCTTTTTTTAGCGTCTAATTCGGTTTAACAATTTTTTGAAAAAAGATGCATTATGCAATTTCGTAAATGCTCTAGACTTGGCATCATGCATGAAAATTAATTTAAGTGAGAGTCACATGGCACAAGGACTATTAGCAGGTAAACGTTTTTTAATCGCGGGTGTTGCGAGTAAATTGTCGATTGCATTCGGTGTTGCAGAAGCTTTACACCGTGAAGGTGCAGAATTGGCATTTACCTATCCTAATGAAAAAATGAAGAAGCGTGTTGATGACTTTGCTGAACAGTTTGGTTCAAAACTAGTTTTTCCATGTGATGTTGCTGTTGATGCTGAAATCGAACAAGCATTTGCTGAATTAGCAAAACATTGGGATGGTTTGGATGGCGTAGTGCATTCAATTGGTTTTGCACCGGCACATACTTTAGATGGTGATTTTACTGAAGTTACTGATCGTGAAGGTTTTAAAATCGCGCATGACATCAGTGCCTATAGTTTTATTGCCATGGCTCGTGCGGCAAAACCACTTTTAACTGCTCGTCAGGGCTGTTTGCTCACACTCACTTACCAAGGTTCAGAGCGTGTGATGCCAAACTATAATGTTATGGGATTGGCGAAAGCATCTTTAGAGGCTGGCGTTCGTTACTTGGCTTCAAGTTTGGGTGCTGAAGGAATTCGTGTAAATGCGATTTCAGCTGGTCCAATTCGTACGCTTGCGGCTTCAGGTATTAAGTCTTTCCGTAAGATGCTTGATCTGAATGAAAAGGTTGCACCTTTAAAGCGTAATGTCACGATCGAAGATGTAGGTAATGCGGCATTATTCTTATGTTCACCATGGGCGAATGGTATTACTGGCGAAATTTTATATGTAGATGCTGGTTACAATACGGTTGGTATGAGTGCAGATTTAATGCTAACAGAATAAATCTCATCTTAATAAGAAATAAAAATCGGCAATTTATTGCCGATTTTTTTACATTTTTTAAAGTTCATTTATGTAACCAAGACTAGGTAAATCGTATTTTTTTTGATTAAATATTAAAAAATTCTTTAGCCTTATTAAATTATAAAAGACAGATAATAACCATGCTTGCCAACATCTTTTCGGCATTGGAACAGCTCGGC
>NZ_JBWYJB010000021.1:0-8494 GCF_056784015.1 Acinetobacter sp. ANC_7655
CTCTACCAATTCATCATGCTTAGCTTCTGCAGTTTGAACCGCTTGTGTTGCTGCTGAAAAATCTAAATTAGTAAGATTATCCACAGCATTATTTAGTTCATCACGAGCATTATTTACATCATCAATGCTTGGCTTGTCACCAATATTATTATTAAAGTCATCTACAAGCTTTTGAGCTTCTTCAATTTCTTTTTCTAATTCTGATCTAGTTTCATCAGTATATGGATCATTTGGATCTTCATTTTCCAACTTATCCTTTGCATTTTCCAAATCAGCTTCAAGATTATTAATTGCTTCTTCTAATTTAGCAGCATCTTTAGCTTCTTGATCTTTTAAAGCATCTTCAACAATAGAAATTAAATCATCAGCCGTCTGGTCAAGTAATTCTTGACTTGATTCTGGGTCTTTTAAAACAGCTTCTGCATCATTAATAGCATTTTCAACTCGCTGTTTTTCATCACCATCCAATTGATTTAATGAATTTTTAGCATCATTGATTGCATCAACTAATTTGCTGAGATCTTTGGAAGGTTGTTTTGTGTCACTTGATCCATTAGCAGCATCAAATACAGCAACGCCAACTCCAACTGCACCTAGTGCAAGTGCACCACCAGCTAACCAATTATTTAAGATTGTAGCGCCAGTTCCAGCACCACCTTCTAGTAACGCTTCTATGCTTTCTAAAGGGTTGTATTCTACATTTTTGAAATCAAGAACAAACATCTCACTATTTTGGTTACGGAAAACTAAATCAGATGTTTCATAATTGAAGTTTTCTAGGGTTATTGTTTCCCCATTATTAAGTTTAATAATGACCTGATTATCATTCACAATCAGCTCTTGAACATCTTCAGGAGCCACGTCGATCATTACAACTGAGTCTTCAACAATTTTAATTATATTGCTTTCTGAAGTGATCGTATTATTCAAGGTTTTTTTTGAGATAATCTGAGTTTGCATATACAAAATACCCATAGATTTAAAGAAATTTTACTTGATAGCATTAAACGATCATTTAGTTTTCTAATCAAGATTTTTTTAGATTAAAAATCATATATTTCAATATATTGTGATTTGCATCACACTATTTTTTAATAAAATTGATTTTATTTTATACAGTAACTAAATGATCTTAATTATACTGCTATTTACAAATTCAATACGTTGATTACTTATTGTTCATCATTTTTCTTGCTTTTAATTTTCATTATTTAATATCAGAAACACAAATTTTTTTTTGAAAAAAGCAATGGTATAATCTCAAAAAAATGAATAATTTTTATGAAATATTTTTCTTGCGCGCAGTGCAATCGGCAAATCTTTTTTATGAATTCTACATGTACTCATTGTGGAATTAATTTAGGATATGTTGTAGAAGAAAGAGAAATGGGAAGTTTCCATAAACATACTAGTCAATTGTGGAAATCTATTAATCCCAAATTCAAAAGTAAACTCTATAAACCCTGTTTTAATTATTTGCATCATCATGTATGCAATTGGATGATTCCTGCAGAAAGTTCTGATATTTACTGTGACTCTTGCAAACTAACCTCTATTATTCCAAATTTAAATAATCCTGATCACACCATCTATTGGAGCAGATTAGAGCATGCGAAGCGTCGTTTCCTTTATATGATGCAACAACTAAATATCATGCCGAGACCAAAAAAAAATGATCATGATCAATTTGGACTTAGATTTAATTTTTTGATGCCCGAACCAGATCTTCCTGTTTTAACTGGTCATGCTCAAGGTACAATTACATTAAATGCAAGCGAAGCAGACGTCGTATACCGCGAAACAACCCGAATAAAAATGGGTGAAAACTATCGAACCCTACTCGGTCATTTTCGCCACGAAAGCGGGCATTACTATTTCGATCTCATTCAACAGCTTCGACCAGATCTGATTGATGCGTTCAGAGTAATGTTTGGAGATGAACGACAAGATTATGCTGAGGCTTTAAAGCGACATTATCACGAAGGTCCACCCATAGACTGGCAGAAAAATTTTATTAGTTCCTATGCGAGTGCTCACCCATGGGAAGATTGGGCTGAGACTTGGGCACATTATTTACATATGATGGATACCTTAGAAACAGCATACTATGCGGGTCTGAGTGTTCAATCTAAACGTGCTGATCTCCCAAGTATGACGATCGAAGAAAATCCGATTGGTGCTAAAAACTTTGAAACTGTTTTACAAAACTGGTTAACCATCACTTTTAACTTAAATGCACTTAATCGCAGTATGGGTTTAGATGATGCATACCCATTTACGCTATCAGATAAAGTCTTAGACAAGCTCAGATTTATTCATCACAAACTATTAGAAATTTCATTTCAAAAATAAATATTTTTGCTTTATCAAAGGTTGAAGTTACTTATTATTTAAATACAATCTTCACCAAGTCTTATTGATTGTGTGTAAATGAAAATAAACGAACAGATTGTACTCGTTACAGGTGGGGCACGAGGCCTTGGCTTGGCTATTACCAAGGCATTATTGAGCGAAGGCGCTCGTGTCGTTGTCAATTATCATAGTAGTCATGAGTCCGCTAAGACATTAAAACTTTCACATCCTGATCAAGTTTTTAGTTATCAAGCGGATATTACTGATGCAGATCAAGTTTCAGAAATGTTTAACGCTGCCAAACTGCATTTTGGTGAAGCTATTCATTCAATTGTGAATAATGCACTCGTTAGATTTAAATTTAACGGGGATGCAAGACCAAATATTTCACAAATACAATGGAATGATATGCACACTCAGTTTGAGGGTGCTGTCAAAGCTGCCCTTAATACCACTCAAGCCGCTTTAGCCGACATGAAAGCTAATCGATTCGGTCGAATTGTGAATATAGGAACAAACTTGGTGCAAAATCCTGTTGTGCCATATCATGACTATACTACTGCAAAATCTGCCCTTCTCGCATTGACGAGAACATGTGCTCATGAATTAGGTGAGTTTGGAATTAATGTCAATATGTTGTCTGGTGGATTACTTCAACAAACTGATGCAAGTAAAAGCACGCCACAGGAAGTTTTTGATTATATTGCTTCCGCTACTCCCTTGCGTAAAGTAGTCACTCCTGATGAGTTTGCTTCAGCCATTTTAATGTTTTTGTCACCGTACTCCAAAGCTGTCACTGGTCAAAATTTAATAGTGGATGGCGGTTTAGTTAAAAATTAATAACGATGCTTAGAGCTTAGGCTATTTTTTTATTTAAGGAATAGCCTACCTATATAACCCCAATCGCTTGCTCATAGAGTATTTATGAGTGTTATTTTACAAGGATTTCATGAAACATATGTCTAAGCCATTGATGGCTGGTCTTATGATGACAGGACATATGCCAGTATTGTTTAACACCATATGTCGGGAAAGCAATAGGTGCATCAAAGATTTTTAAATTGCCTCGTGATAATAAAACTTCACTTAGATAGTAAGGCACTGTAGCAATCGCATCAGTTTCTTGAACAACAAGACCAACACCAAGATAACTTGGTAATCGCATTAAAATATTTCTTTTAAGTTCAAGGTTTAACAGCTCATTTTCAATATGGTAATGCCCCATTCCCGCATCAATATCAATGTGTGATTCTGCCAAATACTGCTCTTTGCTGATTGAATCTCCCGTTAAACGAGGGTGATCTTTTGCTGCAATTACAACATAATATTGCTCGAATAGTTTTTGTTGATAAAAGCCATTTTCCAAATGAGGCAGAAATCCTAATGCAAGATCAATTTCACCATTTGCCATTTGATAACTTGTTTCAGAAGTTATTGGACGCACATTTAATCTGACATGAGATGCTTTTGCTTTTAGATATTGGGAAATCTTAGGCAGTAATACTAAATGCGAAACATCAGTCATCGCCAAGGTGAATTGTTGATCTGATATAGCTTCATCAAAATCGATCGTAAAATTATTAATCGCTTCAACTTTACTTAATGCTTCACTGACCAATGGGAATAATTGCTTTGATAATTCCGTCGGGATCATTTCATTCCCAATTCTTAAAAAAAGCGGATCGTTATAATGTTGTCGAATTTTATTAAGAATATTACTTACAGCAGGTTGACTCATCTGCAATTGCTCAGCAGCAACTGAGACACTTTTAAATTTATAAACATGAAAAAAAATACTGAGTAATTTGCAATCTAATTCGTACACGAAACGCGCCTTCTCCTAGTAGATGAAAATGTAAAGTAAATAAGATCTCATAGTACTTTTATATTTTTATTTTTTCTAGGATCTATTCTGACATTCTCTAAAACCATCCCATAAAAAAAGAGCGAAAAATCGCTCTTTTTATCATCATTCAAGTTTGAATAATTTAGAAATTATAAATTGCTACAGCACTTACACGATTATCCTCACCTGTGTTAGAACCATTTGGTGCAGATACTACAGCTTTACGCTCACCATACACATATTCCAATCCAAGGCTAATCGGTTTGATCGGACTATAGAATGCATTGACCCAACCTTGCCAAAGCTCCTTATTGATCTCTGTCAGATTTACTGCACCACCTCGATAAGCATTTGTCACATCTTGATTCATATAACCAAAACCAACAGTTCCACGCCATTGAGGATTAAATTGCTGCGTTAGACCTATGGTAATCGAGTCAAATTCATTCTCATCTAAAATTTCACCAGATGAGTTACGGCTGATACCAGGATTCGTCCATGAAACGAAACTGCTATCTCCTTTTACATGATAGTAGTCAGCTTTCAGTGTAGTTGAAGGAGCTAACTTATATTGCATACCAAGTCCTACGCCCCATGCAACGACTTCATCAACTTCTGTTTTCTTTTCATTGACCATAGTACGTAAACTGAGTTTAGCATCATCATTTAATTGATGATTCAATCGCGCTGTGACTGCAGGTGTACGCATTTTAGATAATCCATCTTTTGGATCTTCTGCTGCAAGGACCAAGCCTGTTGCAGGTGCTAAACTCATACTATAACGAACTTGAGGTGTACGTTTTACAGCACCCCCCACATAACCTAAGGCATCAATCGTTTCAGGCATATAGTCTGGCACAGCAAAGTTAGACCAAGTTTGACCAATTAACCATTTATCGTAATTCATATAAGCATGACGTATACGAAGATTATCTAATCCAGCTCCACCCAAAAAGTCGACTTCAACTTTACCTGAAACTTTTTTATCATTAATTTGACTATGAATATCCAAACCTAAACGTGTTGCTGATAGAGTCGACTTAAGCTGATCACTCGCCTCATTATTACCGGCTAAAGGAACCTTATTAATATTATTATATAGGCGATCTAACCCACTACCTTCAGCTTGATATGAAGCATCTAGACGAACATTTCCATAAAAATTAAAAGTGGTATCTTTACCAACATTGAGTTTTGGTTGGGGGTTAACAGATTCTGTCTTTAATGTCTCAATCGATTTTGCCTGCACAACAGCATTCTTCTGTTGTTGTTCCATCATTGATTTAAGTGCTTCAATTTCTTGACGTAGTTGCTCTATTTCAGACTGTTGTGGACTATTCGCGTATGCTGCAGTAGATGTTAAAACAGCTAATGAGATTAAACTTAAAGTAAAAGGTTTGTTTGAAAAGATCATCCTAATCTCTCTTATCCTAAAAAATGGTTTAAAAGTCTAAATAACAGCCACCTTCTGGCAGCTGTCTTATTTATAAAGAATTTTTACTGAGTTTGTTCTACGACTTTAGAAGAGTGTACAGATTCTTCCTGAGCAATTTTACCATCTACTGAATTTTTCAGATTCACCATAAAAATTGCTAACGCTGCAATCACACCAGGAATTGCGATGACCAAGAAATTCATTTGGTGCGGAAGTTCCATGGTTAACAAAGCACCAGTGAGTACTGGACCTACGATTGCACCAATTCGACCAATACCAGATGCCCAACCCATACCTGTTGAACGAACTGTCGACGGATAATATTGTGCGACGAATGTATAAAGTAGAATTTGTGAGCCAATCGTTGCAGCGCCCGCGATTGCAATTAGCGTATACAACACGATTTGTGGACTATTAAAGCCGAGAAGGATAAGTGCAAGTGCACCGCACACGAACATAATTGTGAGTACTTTTTTGATGTGGAAACGATCTGCAAGATATCCACCACCGATTGCACCCACCATACCACCGATATTTAATGCAAATAGGAAGATCATACTTGCACCAAGCGAGTAACCCGCTTGAATCATCAGTTTTGGCAACCAGCTTCCTAAAGCATAAACCATGAGTAAACACATAAAGAATGCAACCCAGAACATGAAAGTACTGAAGGTACGACCTTGCTGGAATAATGCTTTTAAAGGAGCTTCATCACCTGCTGTGACTTCATCTAATACAAATTGAGTGTCAGCAGTAATATTTTTTTCAGGTGCGATTTTCTTAACATTAATTCGCACTTGCTCGGTTTGGTTTTTGTTGGTCAGGTACATCAAAGATTCTGGTAGGAATTTCCAAATCAACGGCAATGCGATTAAAGGCAATGCAGCGATATAGAACATAATTTTCCAGCCATATTGTGGAACTAACCAAGCACCTAATAATGCTGACGTCATACCACCAATTGCATATCCACTGAACATAAGAGCAACTAAAGTACTTCTAATTCGCTTAGGTGCATATTCAGTCATTAAAGCAACAACGTTAGGCATCACACCGCCAATACCCAGACCAGCAAGAAAGCGTAAAATACCAAATTCAGTCGGATTTGATGCAAATGCCCCCAAAAATGTAAATCCACTGAAGATTGCCACACAAATCATGATGGTTTTTTTACGACCAAGCTTATCTGATAATGTACCAAATGACATAGCACCGAACATCATCCCAAATAAAGCTGTACTTGCTAACAATCCAGCTTGTACTGAAGTTAATGCCCATTCCTGCATTAATAAAGGTAATGCAACTCCGTAAATGACAAGATCATAACCATCAAAGATAATAATCAATAAGCACCAAAACAATACACCCCAATGAAATGGTGTGAACTTAGCATCATCAATCACACGATTGATATTTAATTTGTTTGCTTCCAAAGTTGCGCCTCCTGCAAATAAACTCTCCAAAAATATGACGCAACATTGACTTAAAGCTGAAAAAATGTCCAAAACCGAATATATCTATATATATACCTTCAAGGTCTAAATAATCTCGAGGGCTTATTTCTATTATGATTGAATAAAAATTAGACGAATAATTACTTAAAAAAAAAATTCTTTGAGAATTTCTAATTTGAATTTTTTATTGCAACCTACTTTTTCTTTAAAGTTAAAATTATTTGTTTGAAATTTATCAAAAAAAATTAAGCCCCTTTTCGGGGCATAAGCTAAAGTCGTAGTTATTTTGAGTATTTAAGATTTTTGATTGCTATTTTTTATCCAATAGCTTTAGACCTAAGTCTAATTATTGTATTAGACCCTATCTAAATTAAATTTCTATCATACTTAATTGCTTCTAAATCATACACTTGGTAAATACAATCTATTAGAGACATGATGTCCTCGCTCTCATCTAGATTACGTATCGTCATAAATACTGGACTTACTGCAGTTTCATCTAAAATTGGGATGTAAAGCAAATGGGATAGCTGAATTGATTTCGCACTTTCTGGGACAATACAAATACCTTCACCAGCTGCAACCAAACCAAGAGATAGCTGAATTTCTCGCACCAAACGAATATTTTTAGGTTCTAAATTATATTCTGCAAACAAGGCTTGGACTTGAGTTGCAAAGCTAGGGGTTGTATGGCTAGGGTATAAAAAAATATTTTCATCAGAAATATCAGATAGATAAACACCTTCTTTTTTTAAACTTAAAGGATGACTTGCATGCACTGCCATCATTAAGCGCTCTTCACGAAGCAAAATTCGCTTCAATGCTGGATCTGAAATTCTAAGCCGCCCAAATCCAACATCAATCTTCCCCTCTTTGAGTGCTTTAACTTGTTCTAACGTGGTCATTTCAACAAGTTCAATCTTTAAGTGGGGTTGCTGCTGCCTATATAAATATACAATTTTAGAAAGCAGCCCATAAAGCAGTGACCCGACAAACCCCATTGTTACTGTACGTTCAACTAGACCTATACGCTTTGTCATAGACTTAACTTCTTCAGCATTGGCAAGTAATTTCACTGCGTGCTGATAAAAGAAATAACCGGCTTGTGTTGTTTTTAATGGACGGCTACCTCGCTCAAATAAAGCAATGCCAAGCTCTGATTCCAAATTTTGAATTTGTCTACTTAATGGTGGCTGCGCAATAAATAACTTTTCGGCTGCTTTTGTAAAACTTTGTTCTTCTACCACTGCGACAAAATATCGTAGATGTCTAAGCTCCATGACTTCCATACCTTTAAAATATATTAAAATGCAAAAATGATCTTCGACTCTATTTTTGCATTCTTTTAAGGTATACCACATGAAATACACAATGCAAGAATGCGTAGAGTGGAAATGATTACATCAG
>NZ_JBWYJB010000022.1:0-5503 GCF_056784015.1 Acinetobacter sp. ANC_7655
AAGATCATTAAGAGATTATGAAGAACAACTTGTGTGGATTTTTACTGGTTGATTGATCGATATATATTATCATTGATGATTGGTAGAAATTTCTCGAAGTTTATTTGAGCAAATTTTTTGTCAGTAATTGATGAGCCAAGATTGGTACCCTTTAGGTACTATTGATTTTAAACTGAAGAGTTTGATCATGGCTCAGATTGAACGCTGGCGGCAGGCTTAACACATGCAAGTCGAGCGGGGGAAGGTAGCTTGCTACTGGACCTAGCGGCGGACGGGTGAGTAATGCTTAGGAATCTGCCTATTAGTGGGGGACAACATCTCGAAAGGGATGCTAATACCGCATACGTCCTACGGGAGAAAGCAGGGGACCTTCGGGCCTTGCGCTAATAGATGAGCCTAAGTCGGATTAGCTAGTTGGTGGGGTAAAGGCCTACCAAGGCGACGATCTGTAGCGGGTCTGAGAGGATGATCCGCCACACTGGGACTGAGACACGGCCCAGACTCCTACGGGAGGCAGCAGTGGGGAATATTGGACAATGGGCGGAAGCCTGATCCAGCCATGCCGCGTGTGTGAAGAAGGCCTTTTGGTTGTAAAGCACTTTAAGCGAGGAGGAGGCTACTAAGATTAATACTCTTGGATAGTGGACGTTACTCGCAGAATAAGCACCGGCTAACTCTGTGCCAGCAGCCGCGGTAATACAGAGGGTGCGAGCGTTAATCGGATTTACTGGGCGTAAAGCGTGCGTAGGCGGCTTTTTAAGTCGGATGTGAAATCCCCGAGCTTAACTTGGGAATTGCATTCGATACTGGGAAGCTAGAGTATGGGAGAGGATGGTAGAATTCCAGGTGTAGCGGTGAAATGCGTAGAGATCTGGAGGAATACCGATGGCGAAGGCAGCCATCTGGCCTAATACTGACGCTGAGGTACGAAAGCATGGGGAGCAAACAGGATTAGATACCCTGGTAGTCCATGCCGTAAACGATGTCTACTAGCCGTTGGGGCCTTTGAGGCTTTAGTGGCGCAGCTAACGCGATAAGTAGACCGCCTGGGGAGTACGGTCGCAAGACTAAAACTCAAATGAATTGACGGGGGCCCGCACAAGCGGTGGAGCATGTGGTTTAATTCGATGCAACGCGAAGAACCTTACCTGGTCTTGACATAGTAAGAACTTTCCAGAGATGGATTGGTGCCTTCGGGAACTTACATACAGGTGCTGCATGGCTGTCGTCAGCTCGTGTCGTGAGATGTTGGGTTAAGTCCCGCAACGAGCGCAACCCTTTTCCTTATTTGCCAGCGGGTTAAGCCGGGAACTTTAAGGATACTGCCAGTGACAAACTGGAGGAAGGCGGGGACGACGTCAAGTCATCATGGCCCTTACGACCAGGGCTACACACGTGCTACAATGGTCGGTACAAAGGGTTGCTACCTAGCGATAGGATGCTAATCTCAAAAAGCCGATCGTAGTCCGGATTGGAGTCTGCAACTCGACTCCATGAAGTCGGAATCGCTAGTAATCGCGGATCAGAATGCCGCGGTGAATACGTTCCCGGGCCTTGTACACACCGCCCGTCACACCATGGGAGTTTGTTGCACCAGAAGTAGGTAGTCTAACCGTAAGGAGGACGCTTACCACGGTGTGGCCGATGACTGGGGTGAAGTCGTAACAAGGTAGCCGTAGGGGAACCTGCGGCTGGATCACCTCCTTAACGAAAGATTGACGATTGGTAAGAATCCACAACAAGTTGTTCTTCATGACGATGTATCTGAGGGTCTGTAGCTCAGTTGGTTAGAGCACACGCTTGATAAGCGTGGGGTCACAAGTTCAAGTCTTGTCAGACCCACCATGACATACTCATACGATACATTGATCTAAATGATAAGCTGGGGACTTAGCTTAGTTGGTAGAGCGCCTGCTTTGCACGCAGGAGGTCAGGAGTTCGACTCTCCTAGTCTCCACCACGTATTCATTCGAATACGTAGTAAGCAAACGAGTTGATAGCTTATAGAGCTTAGTAATAAAGCTGTGTATACTGCACGCCTTGATTATTAAGCTCTGTGATTTATCACAGTTGACTGCGATCTGACGAAGACGTAGTGAATCATTAACAGCATATATTTGAGTTGAAATAATTTGTTCATACTCATAGAAAGAGCGGAAACGAGATAACGTAAGTTATTAAGTTGAAGTGATTGAAATGAGAACTAGCGAAATTAACTGAATCAAGCGTTTTGGTATATGAATTTGAATTGAAGCTGTACAGTGTTTAGATACACAGTACTTCAAACTGTAATGTTGAACGATCTACTTGTAGGATCGAACGACTGTTTGGGGTTGTATAGTCAAGTAATTAAGTGCATGTGGTGGATGCCTTGGCAGTCAGAGGCGATGAAAGACGTGATAGCCTGCGAAAAGCTCCGGGGAGGCGGCAAATATCCTGTGATCCGGAGATTTCTGAATGGGGGAACCCACCTATCATAAGATAGGTATTGCAACATGAATACATAGTGTTGCAAGGCAAACGCGGGGAAGTGAAACATCTCAGTACCCGTAGGAAAAGAAATCAATTGAGATTCCCTCAGTAGCGGCGAGCGAAAGGGGAAAAGCCCATTAAGTTATGTAAGCTTTAGTGGAATGCTCTGGGAAGTGCAACCATAGTAGGTGATAGTCCTGTACACGAAAGGGCTTACATGATGATGTCGAGTAGGGCGGGGCACGTGAAACCTTGTCTGAATATGGGGGGACCATCCTCCAAGGCTAAATACTCCTGACTGACCGATAGTGAACCAGTACCGTGAGGGAAAGGCGAAAAGAACCCCTGTGAGGGGAGTGAAATAGATCCTGAAACCGCATGCATACAAGCAGTGGGAGCCACTTCGTGTGGTGACTGCGTACCTTTTGTATAATGGGTCAGCGACTTACATTCAGTAGCAAGGTTAACCGAATAGGGGAGCCGTAGAGAAATCGAGTCTTAATAGGGCGTTTAGTTGCTGGGTGTAGACCCGAAACCAGGCGATCTATCCATGAGCAGGTTGAAGGTGAGGTAACACTTACTGGAGGACCGAACCCACTGTCGTTGAAAAGCCAGGGGATGACTTGTGGATAGGGGTGAAAGGCTAATCAAGCCTGGTGATAGCTGGTTCTCCCCGAAAGCTATTTAGGTAGCGCCTCGGACGAATACCATTGGGGGTAGAGCACTGTTTCGGCTAGGGGGTCATCCCGACTTACCAAACCGATGCAAACTCCGAATACCAATGAGTACTATCCGGGAGACAGACTGCGGGTGCTAACGTCCGTAGTCAAGAGGAAAACAATCCAGACCGCCAGCTAAGGTCCCTAAATCATAGTTAAGTGGGAAACGATGTGGGAAGGCATAGACAGCTAGGAGGTTGGCTTAGAAGCAGCCACCCTTTAAAGAAAGCGTAATAGCTCACTAGTCGAGTCGGCCTGCGCGGAAGATGTAACGGGGCTAAAACTATGTACCGAAGCTGCGGATTTGCAATTTATTGCAAGTGGTAGGGGAGCGTTCTGTAAGCCGATGAAGGTGGATTGAGAAGTCTGCTGGAGGTATCAGAAGTGCGAATGCTGACGTGAGTAACGATAAAACGGGTGAAAAACCCGTTCGCTGAAAGACCAAGGGTTCCAGTCCAACGTTAATCGGGGCTGGGTGAGTCGACCCCTAAGGCGAGGCCGAGAGGCGTAGTCGATGGGAAATTGGTTAATATTCCAATACTTCTGTGTAATGCGATGAGAGGACGGAGAAGGTTAAGTCAGCCTGGCGTTGGTTGTCCAGGTGGAAGATTGTAGGCATGTATCTTAGGCAAATCCGGGGTACTCTATGCTGAGAATCGATAGCAAGCTAGTTTACTAGCGAAGTGGCTGATACCATACTTCCAGGAAAAGTCTCTAAGCTTCAGTTACACAGGAATCGTACCCGAAACCGACACAGGTGGTCAGGTCGAGTAGACCAAAGCGCTTGAGAGAACTCTGCTGAAGGAACTAGGCAAAATGGTACCGTAACTTCGGGAGAAGGTACGCTGCCGGCGGTGATAGGACTTGCTCCTTGAGCTACTGGCAGCCTCAGAAACCAGGCCGCTGCAACTGTTTATTAAAAACATAGCACTCTGCAAACACGAAAGTGGACGTATAGGGTGTGATGCCTGCCCGGTGCTGGAAGGTTAATTGATGGGGTTAGCGTAAGCGAAGCTCTTGATCGAAGCCCCAGTAAACGGCGGCCGTAACTATAACGGTCCTAAGGTAGCGAAATTCCTTGTCGGGTAAGTTCCGACCTGCACGAATGGCATAATGATGGCGGCGCTGTCTCCAGCAGAGGCTCAGTGAAATCGAATTCGCCGTGAAGATGCGGTGTACCCGCGGCTAGACGGAAAGACCCCGTGAACCTTTACTGCAGCTTGACATTGAACTTTGATCTTACTTGTGTAGGATAGGTGGGAGGCTTTGAAGTAGAAACGCCAGTTTCTATGGAGCCGTCCTTGAAATACCACCCTGGTAATATTGAGGTTCTAACTCTGCTCCATTATCTGGAGCGAGGACCATGTCTGGTGGGTAGTTTGACTGGGGCGGTCTCCTCCTAAAGAGTAACGGAGGAGTACGAAGGTGCGCTCAGCGTGGTCGGAAATCACGCGTAGAGTATAAAGGCAAAAGCGCGCTTAACTGCGAGACCCACAAGTCGAGCAGGTACGAAAGTAGGTCTTAGTGATCCGGTGGTTCTGTATGGAAGGGCCATCGCTCAACGGATAAAAGGTACTCTGGGGATAACAGGCTGATACCGCCCAAGAGTTCATATCGACGGCGGTGTTTGGCACCTCGATGTCGGCTCATCTCATCCTGGGGCTGAAGCAGGTCCCAAGGGTATGGCTGTTCGCCATTTAAAGAGGTACGCGAGCTGGGTTTAGAACGTCGTGAGACAGTTCGGTCCCTATCTACCGTGGGCGTTGGAAATTTGAGAGGATCTGCTCCTAGTACGAGAGGACCAGAGTGGACGAACCTCTGGTGTACCGGTTGTGACGCCAGTCGCATCGCCGGGTAGCTATGTTCGGAAGGGATAACCGCTGAAAGCATCTAAGCGGGAAGCCTACCTCAAGATTAGATTTCCCAAGGACTTTATGTCCTCTAAAGAGCCGTTGAAGACTACAACGTTGATAGGTTGGATGTGGAAGTACGGTGACGTATGAAGCTGACCAATACTAATTACTCGTGAGGCTTGACTATACAACACCCAAACAGTTGGTGTTGTGGTTCAAATCATGACAAATAACTTGATTTAGTTAGATAAAACGCTAAACTGCACAAACTAAAGCAACTCAAATAGCTGTTAATAACTTCTTTGACCAAGCAAAGGCACGCAAACAATATATGCGAATAAGACCCAAGCAAAGTCACAACAGTTGTGCTGGCGACAATAGCAAGAGTGAACCACCTGATCCCTTCCCGAACTCAGAAGTGAAACCTCTTAGCGCTGATGGTAGTGTGGGGTTACCCAT
>NZ_JBWYJB010000023.1:0-5236 GCF_056784015.1 Acinetobacter sp. ANC_7655
CTTTAATTTGGGAGAGGGCTTCGGTTAAAGACGCTGAGCTTTTATCAATCATAATCACTTCCTAAACAAACGATCTACATTTACCTTTAATATGATCAGGTCGATGTAGACGATGATGGGGTAGTATTTTGACGCTTCGTTAAAATCACGTGCGCTAAAATACCAATACAGATTCCCCAAAAAACTGAACTTAAACCTAAAAATTGCATACCTGAAACAGTCGCCAAGAAAGTAAGGAGAGCTGCGTCACGATCCTTTTCTTGGAACATAGCAACGTGTAAATTTGTAGCAATAGCACCTAAAAGTGCTAAACCTGCTAATGCAGCAACAAGTTCTTTAGGCAGTAAGCTAAAAAGCATCACAATGCTGCCTGCAAATAAACCACCTAAAATATAGAAAATACCGTTCGCAATACCTGCGATATAACGTTTCTCTTTGAGCTCATGTGCATCTTTACCTGTACAGAGTGCGGCTGTTATTGATGCCAGGACAATGGTGATCCCGCCCACACAAGCAACAGCTAACGATGCGATACTGGTAGTGGTAATAATGGGTTTTGCTTGAATGTCATAGCCACTTAATTTCAAAATTGCCATGCCAGGTAAAAATTGACCAGAAAGGCTGACTAAAATAAGAGGTACTGCAAGATTTAGAAAAGAGTTAAGCGTCCACTCGGGCGCAATGAATTGGGGTATTGCAAGTGAAAACTCCATATTCACAGCATTGAATTTTCCGAGGACTAAACTCATGAAAATACCAGCTGCCAATACAAAAAGCATGGCATATCGAGGTGTTAAACGCTTAGCAATCAGATACGAAATAAGCATTCCAAACACAATATATGGCATGGTATTAGTCGCGGTAAAAAGACCAAATCCGAACTGACATAAGATACCAGCCATCATTCCTGCAGCCACTGATTGCGGTATCAAAGCCAATAGTTTGTCGAAATATCCGGTAATACCAATGATGAAAATCACTACAGCTGTAGTGATATATGCAGCAACTGCTTCATTCAGTGATATATCTGGAAAAAGTGTGACTAGCAGAGCAGTACCAGGTGCCGACCAAGCGGTAATGACAGGAACTTTAAACTTTATTGATAATAGAATTCCAGCTACAGCAGCACCAATTGAGATACCCCAAATCCATGAAATCATCATGTCTGGGGAAACTTGGGCTTGTTGTGCTGCTTGAAAGAAAATAATTAATGGTCCGGCATATGAAATCAATACAGCTAAAAAGCCGGCGACAGTGGCGGAAATAGACCAATCTTCTTTTAGTGTTTTAAACAGGGTTGCCATTGTATTTGCCTCCTTGCGTCAATGATCCTGTGAATTTAAAGAGTCCGTGATCAGGGTTAACCCTGATCACCACCACCTACAGGTACGACTGTGCCTGTAATGTATGAAGACTCATCTGAAGCAAGGAACAAAATAGCATTTACTTGTTCTTGAATAGTGCCATAGCGTTTCATGTAGCTGCGGTCAATTGTTTGATCAACCACTTCTTGCATCCAAGCTTGATCTTGCTCAGATAGTGGTGAAGTATTACGTGGAATTACACGTGGTGGAGCTTCAGTACCACCTGTTGCCACAGCATTGATGCGGATACCATCTTTAGCATGTGCAAATGCCATTGATTGGGTAAAACTATTTACACCACCCTTAGCCGCAGAATATGGAAGACGGTTAATTCCACATGTGGCGATAGATGATACATTCACGATCACACCAGATTTTTGGTGTTGCATGTGTGGTAAAACTGCACGACAACTCCATAAAGTAGGAAATAAAGAACGATTGATCTCTTTGATAATTTCCTCTTCAGAAAACTCTTCAAAAGGTTTCATCCAAATCGCACCACCAACATTGTTGATCAGCACATCAATTCGGCCAAAAGTCTCGATCGCTTTATTTACAACGGATTGTGCACCAGCATAGGTTTCAAGATCAGCTAAGACAGTGACACCTGTGCCACCTTGAGTCGTAATTTCTTCAAGTGTGGTCGTCACGTATTCAGCACGGTCAGCCAGTACAACTTTTGCACCTTCGCTAGCTGCTTGAAGAGCAACACCGCGACCGATGCCTTGAGCGGCACCAGTAACGATTACGATTTTATTTTCAAATCTTTGATTCATGTTCCTATCCACTTTAATTCGCAGAGAATTTTTCGAATAAGAAGTTTGCAGGTTTAACGCCTTCAGCATCTAACCAACCACGAACTGCATCTACCATAGGAACAGGACCACAGAGGTAAACGTCTACATCACCACCGTTGAGCCATTCAGTTTCAATGTGACCTGTCACATAACCTTTACGTTCGTGTGCAGATTCTGGGTTTGCAACTACGGTACGGTATTCAAACCAATCAAGTTTTTCTTGAAGTTTGTTGAGTTCTTCAATAGCAACTAGGTCAAAGTCATTGGTTACACCAAAAACTAAACGTACTGGATGTTCAGAACCTTTTTCTTCTAATACTTGAAGCATCGACATAAATGGAGCAATACCTGTACCACCAGCAAGCATTACTACAGGGCGTACTACATTACGTAAGTAGAAGCTACCAAATGGACCAGTGAATGTCATTTTGTCGCCGACTTTCGCTTCGGTGCTTAAGAAGCTACTCATTTTACCGTTAGGAACGTTACGAACAACAAAGCCGGTCAAACGGTTGCATGGCTTAGAGCTGAAAGAGTATGAACGTGTTTCAGTTGATCCAGGAATACCTACATTTACATACTGACCAGCAAGGAAATTGATATCTGGCTGACCTTCGTCTAGTTGAATATCAAAGGTAATTGTAGATTCAGATAAGTTTTCTACACGAGAAAGTGTACCTTGATATTGATGAATTTGAGTTTTACATACATCAGATGATGCTTGAATTTGAAAAACTGCATCTGAAGTAGGACGGCACTGGCAAGCTAAGATATAGCCTTGCTCAGCCTCTTCTGGTGTAAGTGCATCTTCAATATAAGTTTCTTCAGGCATGTCATAGCTGCCAGACTCACAAAAAGCTCGACAAGTACCACATGCACCATCACGGCAATCCAGCGGAATATTAATCTTTTGACGATATGCAGCGTCAGAAAGCGTTTCGCCTTGTGCAACTGAAATAAATCGGGTTACGCCATCTTCAAATTGAAGTGCAACATTATGGTTTGACATGGCTGAATATCCTTTAAGAATCTTTTGAACAATTTTTTGGTGTAACTACCAAAATTCCATTTGGTAGTTACTGAACTTGTTATTTACTAATTACAGGTGATATACGTCGATTACTTGATTGATGTAATCATTTTTGAGTACCACATATTTATTTAAAATTTGTGGTTTTTCACCAGACAAATTGATTTCGTAGCGTGACATACCAAAGTAGCTGTATGACTTTTGGTAGCGGTAACTTAAAGTGTTCCAGTTGAAACGAACAACAACCTTATCTTCATGACGTTCAAGTATTTCAATGTTGTTAATATTGTGGCTTGTACGTGTATCAGGCATTGTTGCAGAAGAGCGTTCAGTTTTGATACGGAACACGCGGTCTTCTAAACCTTGACGATCTGGATAATAAATTAACGAGATTTCTGATTGAGGATCTTCAGTTAATGTATTGTAGTCATCCCAAGATGGCATCCAGAACGATGCTGTAGGTGCATAACACTCTAACCATTCATCCCACTGTTCATCATCAAGTAGGCGCGCTTCTTTAAATAAGAACTGGCTCACTGATTCTAAAGTTGCTTCAAGATTCGCGTTACTCATGCGTTATCTCCTTGTTCAGCTAAAGCTTGTTCTGCTTTAATCGCACGTTTCATTTCTTCTAACCAATGTTGATGTTGCGCAAGGTATAAACCTTCGTCTTCAGTTTTAACGCCTGAAAGTTTAGGTTTTAGACCAATTTCGTTTGCTGCATCATCTGGGCCATTGATCCAATGCTTTGAGCCACGGCACATATCGTTCCACTCAAGTTCGATACCAGCATAACCTGCTTGACATGCACGGAATTCTTCTAAGTCATCTGGTGTCGCCATACCTGAAGCATTGAAGAAATCTTCATATTGACGAATACGGCGTGCGCGAGCTTCTGGCTCTTCACCTACAGGTGCGATGCAGTAAATTGTTACTTCAGTTTTATCGACAGCAATTGGGCGAAGTACACGGATTTGTGAACCGAACTGATCCATCAAATAGACGTTTGGATATAAGCAAAGGTTACGTGAGCGCTCGATCATCCACTTCGACATAGCAGGACCGAATTTCTCAGAGTATTCGTCTGCTTTAGGGAAGTTAGGGCGGTCTTCAGGGTTAGCCCATTGTGTCCAAAGCAACATGTGACCATTTTCAAAACCGTAAGAACCACCGCCTTGTTTACCCCAAGAACCTGCGCTCATTGCACGGATGTTGTCGCCAGCTTGTTTTTCTTTACGTTGTTGCGTAGTCGCAGCATAATTCCAGTGAACTGCAGATACATGGTAACCATCTGCACCATTCTCAGCAGTGAGTTTCCAGTTTCCTTCGTATGTATAAGTTGAGGCACCACGTAAAACTTCTAAACCTTGATCAGACTGACCCACGATCATATCTATAATTTTAGTCGTTTCACCTAAGAATTCTTCTAATGGCAAGACGTCTGGGTTTAAGCTACCGAATAAGAAGCCTTTATAACTTTCAAAACGTGCAACTTTCTTAAGATCATGTGATCCTTCTTTGTTAAAGCAGTCAGAATAACCTGCATCTGTTGGGTCTTTAACTTTTAAAAGTTTGCCTGAGTTATTGAATGTCCAACCATGGAATGGGCAAGTATAAGTAGCCTTATTACCACGTTTGTTACGGCAAAGTTGTGCACCACGGTGTGAACACGCATTGATCATTGCATTTAGCTCGCCTTGACGGTTACGAGCAATCACGATTGGCTGACGACCGATGTGTGTCGTGTAATAATCATTGTTATTTGGAATTTGGCTTTCGTGTGCCAAGTAAACCCAATTACCCTCAAAGATGTATTTCATTTCAAGGTCAAAAAGGGCTTGATCAGTGAAAACTGAACGATGAAGTTTAAACTCACCTGTCTCAAAGTTGTCTACAAGTAACTCATCAAGACGATCTAGATGGCTGGTATTAATTACAGGAATACGTGGCATGGACGTTCTCCGACTTTCCAAATTGAGGGGAAGTCATCGGGATAATTGACTTATCCCGATTCCGACTAATTGATTTAAGCTGATGCGCGGCGG
>NZ_JBWYJB010000024.1:0-2466 GCF_056784015.1 Acinetobacter sp. ANC_7655
CGTTCAACTTCAGTAGAAGGCGCACCTTCAACGTCTTTCACTAATTCAATGTCAAATTGAATATGTTTGAACGCACCTTTCAGACCACGACGAGCAATTTCAGCTTCATCAGTTACGTCTACAGCAGTTGCCACTAAGCCATCACGCGTTGCAAATGCAAAGTCATCCCAAAGGTATTTATCACCTTCGATGTTGAACTGCGTAGTTAATTTACGGTAGCCAGGTGCAGTGACGAAGTAATGCACATGTGAAGGGCGGTTACCGTGACGACCAAGTTTGTCTAATACAAACTGAGTTGTACCTTCTGGTGGGCAGCCATAACCTACAGGCATTGTGGTTAATGCTGTATATTGACCTTGTGCATCGGTGAAGATCGTACGACGTAAGTTGAAGTCAGATTGAGACTTATCAAAGAACGAGTAGTTACCTAAGCTGTTTGCATGCCAAACTTCAACTTTAGCGCCTTCAATGATGTTACCTTCAGTATCTTTAACGATACCTTCAATAATTAAAGTTGGGATTTTGCCTTCTTCAGAACCATCATCCATACGTGCAAAACCAACTGATTCTGGTGCACCAGCGACATACAATGGACCTTCAATTGTACGTGGAGTACCACCTGTAATACCTGCTTCAGCATCTTTCTCATCTGCACGTAAATCAAGGAAATGCTCAAGACCTAAACCAGCAGCCAAAAGACCTAATTCGTTTGCTTGACCAGCATCAGTAAAGTACTCAAGACCCTTCCAAACTTCAGATTGGCTTAAATCTAAATCTTCAATCGCTTGGAATAAGTCAGATACTAAACGTACAACGATTTGTTGAACACGTTCATCAACAGGACCTGTTGCAGTATCAACGTTCATTTTTTTGACTAAAGCATTAATTTGTTCGCGGTTCATACTATTTCTCCTTAAGTATGCTTGCTGTGTGGTGGCTGACTTCTAATGTGTTTGAGCTCGCTGCCACAATCCTTGTTTAAAATGACGCTAAAAAACCTCTGGATGTATTGATGTCATGGCCTGAATCAATCAAGCCAAGACCCTTAAAACTTAACGATCATCTTCACGGATAGAAGATGGGTGGCGATTTAACGCCATTACTTCGATATTCATATATGGGTAAAGCGGAAGACCTTGTAAAATTGAATGAAGCTCTTCATTGCTTTCCACATCAAAAATACTGATGTTTGAATACTGACCTGTGATTCGCCAGATATGACGCCACTTGCCTTGTTGCTGTAACTCTTGCGAATACGCCTTTTCAACAGCTTTGATCTCATTCGCTTTTTCAACTGGCATATCCAGTGGGATGTTCACATCCATTCGTACATGAAACAGCATGTCTCACTCCTGATGTATCACGTCGCTTATTTGCGGCGAAGGTTGTCAATCTTGTCTAAATCCAACTCAATACCTAAACCATTGCCTTGAGGCAGATGTAATTCGAAATCACGATATTGAAGCGGGGTCTTTAAAATTTCGTCAGTTAACAGCAATGGACCAAATAATTCAGTGCCATATGCCAAATTCTCAAAGGTCGAGAACAAATGTGCAGAAGCGATGGTGCCAACAGAACCTTCAAGCATCGTGCCACCATACAGATCTACACCAGCGAGGTTTGCAATGGTTGCTACATCACGACCTTCGAGTAGGCCACCAGACTGAGCAACTTTTACAGCAAACACAGAAGCAGCATTACGCTTCGCTAAACGATAAGCTGTACTTGGACCCATCAATGACTCATCCGCCATAATGGCAATATCAAAACGACGAGTTAAACGCTCCATGGCATCAATATTGTCAATCGCACATGGCTGTTCAATTAGATCCACACCGCCATCTTGCAGAAGCTGAATACCTTTGATCGCTTCTAACTCAGACCAAGCACGGTTCACATCGACACGGATAGAAATATCAGCACCTAACGCTTTTTTGATGGTGAGAACATGCTCAACATCTGCTTCTACAGCACGAGAACCAATTTTTAATTTAAAGAAGTTATGACGCTTAGCTTCGATCATCTTTTTCGCTTCAGCGATATCTTTATCCGTATCACCAGAAGCCAACACCCAAAGCACAGGGACGCTGTCACGCAGACGGCCACCTAACACTTCAGACAGAGGCAAGCCTAAACGTTGAGCTTGAATATCGAGTAAAGCAGTTTGAATGGCACATTTTGCAAAACGGTTGCCATTAATATTCTTCTTCAACACTTGCATAATTTGAGCAACGTTGAGATCAGTAAAAGTTTTGAGTAGTGGAGCAAAATAAGTATCGATATTGGTTTTGATACTTTCAGGGCTTTCTTCACCATAGCCTAAGCCACCGATGGTGGTTGCTTCGCCCCAACCAATGAAACCATCCGAAGTTTCGATTTTAATGAGGACTAAGGTTTGAGTTTGCATCGTTGCGACCGCCATCTTGTGTGGGCGGATCGTCGGGATTTCAACGAGCAAGGTTTCAA
>NZ_JBWYJB010000025.1:0-1841 GCF_056784015.1 Acinetobacter sp. ANC_7655
TTGAACTGTTCAGCCACGTTTTCAGCCGTTTGCGGCATGGTTTCAACACCATACATTTCTTTAAGCTTCGGGTTGATAAAACGCCAGCCCATGGTGGTGTCTTCAATCTTTTGACTACGACCAAATGCACTCTCAGATTTCCCCATCACAAATGGGGCACGTGACATAGATTCAACACCACCTGCCACAATCACGTCAGCTTCACCAGCTTTAATGGCACGCGCGGCCATTGCTACGGTATCGAGTGATGAACCACATAAACGATTGACTGTGGTTGCAGGTACTGTATAAGGAATCCCTGCTAAAAGCGCCGACATACGACCGACGTTACGATTATCTTCACCGGCTTGGTTGGCACAACCAAATAAAACGTCATCGACGACATTCCAATCCACAGAAGGGTTACGTTCCATTAACGCTTTTAATGGCACTGCACCTAAGTCATCCGCACGGACAGGCGCCAAACCACCGGCATAACGACCAAAAGGCGTACGGATGGCATCAATGATGTATGCGTTTTTCATAGTGTAAGATCCTAAAACCAGTCTTAAGCCTGAGTGGCATCAATGAGTTTGGCACCCGTCATCGATTGAAGCTCTTCAAAAGATAAGCCTTCAACTTTCTCAATGACTTTCATGCCATCTGCCGTCACATCAATCACACAAAGGTCCGTATAAATGCGGTCCACACATTTCAAACCTGTCGCAGGATAAGTCAGCTCAGCAACGATTTTAGGTTCGCCTTTTTTAGTGACATGATCGGTGGTAATAAAGACTTTCTTCGCACCCACGGCTAAGTCCATTGCACCACCCACAGCAGGGATGGCATCAGGTGCACCGGTATGCCAGTTTGCAAGGTCACCATTTTCAGCGACTTGGAAAGCACCGAGTACAGCGATATCTAGGTGACCACCACGCATCATGGCAAATGAATCACCATGATGGAAGAAAGCTCCGCCTTCTAGCAGGGTTACAAATTCTTTACCCGCATTAATTAACTCAGGGTCACGGTCTTCTTCCGCAGGGGGTGGACCAAAGGCCAATAAACCATTTTCAGAATGTAAAAAGACATCTTTGTCAGCAGGTAAGTAACTCGAGATTTTAGTTGGTAAACCAATCCCAAGGTTGACATAAGCACCATCAGGAATATCTTGTGCAACACGTTCAGCAATTTGATCACGGGTTAATTTTTGATAACTCATTTTATTTCTCCAATCTCAAATTACTGCGCAGGTTGAACTTGTACAACGTGTTGTACAAAGATCCCAGGGGTGATGATGTGTTCAGGATCTAAGGCACCGAGTTCCACGACTTCTGATACTTGTGCGATGGTGATATCTGCTGCCATGGCCATAATTGGACCAAAGTTACGTGCAGATTTACGGTACACCAAGTTCCCCCAGCGATCGCCCTTATGCGCTTTAATTAACGCAAAGTCAGCTTTGATTGGATTTTCTAAAACGTAGTCTTTACCTTCATAATTCATGGTTGGTTTGCCTTCAGCGAGCAAAGTACCAAAACCTGTTGGTGTGTAGATTGGACCTAAGCCCATACCCGCCGCTTGAATACGGCAAGCCAAGTTGCCTTGCGGTACAAGTTCTAACTCGATTTTGCCTGCACGGTAGAGTTCATCGAAGACATAAGAGTCAGACTGACGAGGAAAAGAACAGATGATTTTACGTACAGCGCCTGCTTGTAACAGTTTAGCCAAGCCGTAATCACCATTACCTGCGTTGTTGTTGACGATCACTAAGTCTTTAATACCGAGTTCAATTAAGCCATCGATGAGTTCAGCAGGCTGACCTGCGGTACCAAACCCACCAATCATAATGGTTGAACCGT
>NZ_JBWYJB010000026.1:0-1791 GCF_056784015.1 Acinetobacter sp. ANC_7655
AACCATTACGACCCTTTTTGACGTGACCTTTCGTAATTTCATCTTCCAAGCCCCACTTAGAAACGTATTGTTCTGCATAATATCCATTTCTGAGATCCAAGCCATGTTGCATACTCGGTGCATTTAGACCTGATTTCAAACAGGCTTTAATCCATAGCTCTGCGAGTTGAGAAGTGTAGTTTTTAAATAATAAATCATGATGATCAGCCATAAGCAAAACATGATGGTGAGGATGCCAACCGTTTTGACCGTAAGTAACTTCCAATCCTTTGATTTTGTACTTGATGCCTAGCTGCTTAAAAATAGATTGAACTTTGGTTGTTTCATAGAAGCGTTTCATTGCTTTACGCAAACCATCAAGAAGCAATTTTAAAGGCTGATCTTTTGAATGACTAAAGGTCAATGTAAGCAAATAAACAGAACCGGAATGAATCGTTTTCCATTTATTCAGACCATTTTTTAATTCTTGACGACGCTTTTCAGTAATCTGCTTTGCACATACAGGACACATCCAAATAGATCCACAAATCTGAACATTTCCAAAATGTGCTTTTTTCCTATTTTCGTTATACATAACAGTGCGAGGCTTCGTTTTATCAATACGATGCCTACGACAAAAACGTACACGTTCTTTAGGGAGTAATTTTACAGATTGATCTTGAAGTAGGAAATCATGAACCCTCTGAGAGCCTTGTGGCGTAAGGATTACATGAGTTTTCGTAAGTATACCAAGGGAACTCGGTTTTTTAAGCCCAATTGGGCTTGTTTTGGACGGATTAAGCCCATAAAATATATTCATCGACATACCTTCGTTATGTTGATCAAGGGTTGAAGTGTTAGCGCACTGTCAGCCCATTTTTTTTATGCCTGGTCTTCTTCGAGGATAATGGTACCTTCCAATAAAATAAATATGCCAGGACTTGCTTTGTGCAGATCAAAATATACGCTACATCAAAGGCATATTTCAAGACCACATGACAACAATACCCTTCTTCCTTCTCCTCCTCCTCGTACCTCGTTGTCGTCGTCGTCATCAGGTTTTGTTTAATTAAGTCAGTTCGCGCCATACGGACGCTCTATTTCTCCCGATAAAGGCAAAAGGGAGCCTGTAATCAAGGAAAAAAAAAGGGAGTGATCAAACACCCCCTCGACGCTCGTAGACACTCGCTAAGAACTTAATGCAACGCCACGATAAACATCATTTTTAAAATCTTCACTAGTTAAAACTTCATTAATAAAAAACTTATCTTCGTCAGTAGTTACAAAGGTGTTTAAAAACCCTAATTTATAATTAAACTCATGGTCAAACTCGATATCTCCTGAGAACCCAAAGCCATCTTCAGTTTCAAATTCAACTTCAGCAATAAATCCATCATTAACACGTTTAGCACTATGTAAAACAATTCGTTCAATAAGCATTTTTAAGCTCCTTAATTTCTCTTTCAACAATCTCGTTAATTAATCTTTCTGCAGAACCATTTCCAAAACATCCATCTTCATAATCTTTTTGGACAGCTTCCAAGTACAAATGCCGTTTTTGAAATTTGCATAAAAGATGAAAAATAAGGTCTTCAACAGGTGTAAGAGTGATTGATTGCTTATCAGTTTCTTCGGCTAATTCCTCATCTGACTTTTCTTCAATTTCTAAAAATGATTTAAGACCACGCCCCCACTCAAGTTGCCTTGAGCCTTTCATAGAAATAGCAAATTCCTGAAATAATTTTGAAGGCAGACGACCATGTACTAATTCATCGGTAATGGATAGTTGAAGTAGGTCAAACGGGCTATAAG
>NZ_JBWYJB010000027.1:0-1520 GCF_056784015.1 Acinetobacter sp. ANC_7655
CAGCAGTTGCTAGTGAAGATGGTAGCTACAGCGTGGTTCTAGATAAAGTCTATAGTAATGGTGAGAAGTTAGAAGTTATTGCAGCTGACAAGGTTGGAAATAATTTATCTAAGGTAATCTATGCCCCCATTCCTAATTTAGAAAATGGCAATACTCATTTTGAGTTGATTGAGAAATTCGTTGAGATAACTAGGGATGAACACCAGAGTGTTAATATAGGTTCCTATTATCAAAATATTTCAAAACAAACATTTGAAATTGATATTGATGGCTCAAATGGTTCAATTCAACTGCGTTTGGAAAACTATACTGGCAATTTAAATGCTTCCTATAGTTACACTATTCAAGGAAGTGGAATTCATTCAACTCAAAATAAAAGTTTTGGAATATCAACTAATAATAGACCGATTATTGAAACTATCAGTTTAGGTAGTGGTTTATCTAGTGGTAAATATACAGTGACTTTACAAGTCAACGCTCCATCTACTTCTATTTATATAGATGTTAATCAAAACATTACACTACGTGAGCAAGTTTTTAATGGCTATGAAATGGTAAGTGGATCTGTTTTTGATGCTGATGGTGGAGGTAAATCACCAGAAAGTTATATTCTAAAAGTAGGTGATCAAGAAATCCGAGTTGAAAATGGTAAGGGCAATGTTGAATCCATTACCTACAAAACAGAACATGGTTCTATTACATTAAATGTTGATGGTTCTTACACATATCAGTCAGGATGGTCTGAATCTGGTTTCAATGCGAAAGGGCTAAATGATCAACTCAATATTGAAATTATCAGTATAGATGGTCAAACCCAAAGCGATTATATGATTTATATCACTACGGATATTACACCACCAGTAGCAGGTGAATTGATTTTTACTGATTTAGATGATTCTGGTATCTCGGAGATTGATGGTATCACGAATGATTCATCATTTGATTTGGCGATTCAAGGCAATGAGCTAAATAGTATAGTCGAGTATCAGTATTCAACAGATAGAGGTGTAACTTGGAGTAAATTTGATTATTGGGGGGATGGATTTAATTTCTTAGATGAAGGTACATATAGCTTTAGAGCGAAAGTGACCGATTTTGTAGGGAATGAAAGCTATACAGATACGAAAATCATTACAGTTGATAGGACTGCACCTGAGTTGCAATCTGTATTTAGCTATAATACAAAAAATGACCAAGTTAGTTTTAATGCACCAGCAGATGAATATGAAATTTACAAATGGGTAAATGATGAATGGCAGGCTGTGGAGCTGAATAATACGGTAGGTTGGGATTCAACTAAATATAAAGTTGTTGCAACTGATGTTGCAGGAAATACAGCGGAGAAAATCTTTAATATTGGTGAAGTTCCTGGAACCTATAAACCTGACTCTTCGATGGATGAAAATATTATAAAAGGTACAGAAGGAAGCGATTATCTCTATGGGGGTGATGGAGATGATTTACTTATTGCTCAATATGGAGGGGATAAGTTAGAGGGTGGTAAAGGCAACGATACATTA
>NZ_JBWYJB010000028.1:0-1274 GCF_056784015.1 Acinetobacter sp. ANC_7655
CCTTCGCCTTGGACTTCTTTACTTTTAATCCCTGCGAGTTTTTTGGTGTCCGGCAGTTGGCCTTGACTGTCAAATCGGGTTGGGCTGCGTTGGGCTTCATGTAGGCGGCCCACCACAAAGGGACGGTCGATGTTGCCGTCAAAGAAGTCGATAACCACGATTTCATTGATTCGAGGAAGGAAGCGTGCGCCATAGCCTTCGCCTGCCCATGGGGTCAGTACATCGATCCAAGCTGAATCGGTATCGTTGTTGTTACTGCCGGCACCCCCATCAAATTGGTGGTCTTCTGCTCGGGTAAATAGGAAGCGTACTTTGATGCGTCCCCATTCATCGACATGGATTTCTTCTCCTGCAGGTCCCACCACTTTGGCGCGTTGCGGATGGGTGCTGGGTCGATGTTGTAGTGGGTTGTATTCGGGTACGGTTTTGATGTTGCGTCGTTGTAGGATGAGTTCGCTGGCTTGGCGTTCTTGGTCCTTGTGGGTTGCTTGGTTGGTGTCTGTCTTGTGTTTTGGCGTCCATTGGCTGCGTTGTAGCAGTTGTTGGACTTGTTGGTCTAAGTCTTTGGGTAGGTTGTTTTGGTTGTAGTAGCGTTTGCCAACAATGAGGAATTCTTGGTCAGCTCCGCTGTGTTGTTCGATTTCTGGGTGTCCATCGAGTTTGAACCAGTAGCCGACTTGGCTGTCTCTGACGCTGGCTTTGGCGATGAATTGTTTGCTTTGTCCAGCGTAGTAGTCGCTAAGGTGTTGGTTGAGTTTTTCGACTTGGCTGTTGCCTGAGGCGGTGGCTTGGTCTTCGCCTTTGAGGTCTTGGATCCATGCAGGGCTGATGTGCCATGCTTGTTCGAGGCCTAGGCTGGCATTGTCTTGGTGGTCACTGTGTTGGTGTTTGCTTTGGACTGACCCTGCGCCTTCTTCTTGTTCGAGGGCTGTGGCTTGCCAGCGTTGTAGGTGGACTGCGGTGGGTTGTAGGCTACGTTGTCCGATAAAGCTGGTGATGCTATCAAATTGTTCTGTCGCATCACTGCGGTGGTAGCGAATGTTGCGTCGGTTAAGGGCTTGGTATTGGCTGTTGTCGTCAATCAGGCGGAGCTTTTGTGCTTCGATCGGGCTGTTGTTGCTCGGTACAATCGGTTGGGCTTCATCAATGAGCCAGTTAATGCCTTCACTGCGTAGTAAGCGAGTCAGAAAGTCGTAGTCGCTTTCGTTGCTTTGCATGATAAAGGGTCGGATGTCGTATTGTTGTTGCAATCCACTGTGGTCTAGGCTGAGGCT
>NZ_JBWYJB010000029.1:0-1202 GCF_056784015.1 Acinetobacter sp. ANC_7655
AGGAAGATCTCATGGCTAAGGCTAAGTTTGAACGTAATAAGCCACACGTTAACGTGGGCACAATCGGTCACGTTGACCATGGTAAAACAACTTTAACTGCTGCTATCGCAACTGTATGTGCGAAGAAATTCGGTGGTGAAGCTAAAGACTACGCTGCAATCGACTCTGCACCAGAAGAAAAAGCACGTGGTATTACAATTAATACATCACACGTAGAATACGATTCTCCAACTCGTCACTACGCTCACGTAGACTGCCCGGGCCACGCCGATTATGTTAAAAACATGATTACTGGTGCTGCTCAAATGGACGGCGCGATCCTTGTATGTGCTGCGACTGATGGTCCAATGCCACAAACTCGTGAACACATCCTTCTTTCTCGCCAAGTAGGTGTTCCATACATCGTTGTATTCTTAAACAAATGTGACCTTGTAGACGACGAAGAGCTTCTTGAGCTAGTTGAAATGGAAGTTCGTGAACTTCTTTCTACTTATGACTTCCCAGGTGATGACACTCCAGTTATCCGTGGTTCTGCTCTTGCTGCACTTAACGGTGAAGCTGGTCAGTTCGGTGAAGATGCAGTTGTTGCTCTTGTTGAAGCGCTTGACACTTACATCCCAGAGCCAGAGCGTGCTATTGATAAAGCATTCTTAATGCCAATCGAAGACGTATTCTCTATTTCTGGTCGTGGTACAGTAGTAACTGGCCGTGTAGAAGCTGGTATCGTGAAAGTAGGCGAAGAAGTTGAAATCGTAGGTATCAAAGACACAGTTAAAACGACAGTAACTGGCGTTGAAATGTTCCGTAAACTTCTAGACGAAGGTCGTGCGGGCGAGAACTGTGGTATCTTATTACGTGGTACTAAGCGTGAAGACGTACAACGTGGTCAAGTACTTTCTAAACCAGGTGCGATCAAGCCACACACTAAATTCGATGCAGAAGTATACGTACTTTCTAAAGAAGAAGGTGGTCGTCACACTCCATTCCTTAACGGTTACCGTCCACAGTTCTACTTCCGTACAACTGACGTAACTGGCGCGATTCAATTGCAAGAAGGCGTTGAAATGGTTATGCCTGGTGACAACGTAGAAATGTCAGTAGAATTAATCCACCCAATCGCAATGGACCCAGGTCTACGTTTTGCGATCCGTGAAGGTGGTCGTACAGTTGGTGCTGGTGTTGTTGCTAAAGTAACTGCATAA
>NZ_JBWYJB010000030.1:0-731 GCF_056784015.1 Acinetobacter sp. ANC_7655
GCTTGCATAAACTGACCATCTGCCACAGTGGTCACAGGGTCTTGCTGACCTGCAATAATCAATACAGGAATCGAAATCTGTTTGAGTTGTTCACGCACATCCGCCTTAGCCAAAGCTTCACAGCAGCTTGCATAACCTTCAGGGCTGCCAGCTCCTAAGTCGTTTGAAAGTTTTTCAATCACTGCTGGGTTGCTTTGGATAAAGGGATCTGTAAACCAACGACCTGCAGCCGTTGATGCAATCGGTGCTAAACCTTGTTCACGAACCAATATGGCACGATCATTCCAAGCATTTTCATTGCCAATTTTAGCGGCGGTATTACACACAATCACATGACTAAAGCGTTGAGGATGATTGATCGCTAACCATTGACCTGTCAAACCACCCATCGAAATACCACAGAATGCAGCTTTTTCAACATTTAAATGGTCGAGTAAATTCACCACATCTTGACCAAGTTGATCAATGGTATATGGACCTTGAGGCGCATCCGATGCACCATGACCACGTGTGTCATAACAAATCACATAATGAGAAGCTTTAAAAAACTCAATTTGTGATTGCCACATGCTGAAATTTGTCCCTAAAGAGTTAGAGAAAACAAGAGCAGGCTTGCTTGAATCACCAAAAGTTTGATAATTGATTTGCGCATCATTTGAAGAAAAAGTAGGCATAGAATCCCTCCCGACCTCCCTTGAGAAAAGGGAGGGGGTTTTTAATAGTTAAACACG
>NZ_JBWYJB010000031.1:0-603 GCF_056784015.1 Acinetobacter sp. ANC_7655
ACCTGAGGCAGTACAAGCAGCAAAAGATGCGCTACAAGGTCGTTTAAATGATCTGGTTGATATCACCTTACCAGCAGTAAATGATGAAAACGAAGATGGTGTGGATGATGCAGTTGCAGCACTTGAAGAAGCGACAGAGGCCGTAGAGGCGGCTGAAGCAGCATATGCTGAGGCAGAGCAAGCACTAGCAGATGCCGAATCAGATGGTTTAATCACGCCAACAGAACTTACTGAGCTGACTCAAGCACGTGATGATGCGCTTGCTGCTAAAGAAGATGCACAAGCGAAAGTTGATGCACTTCCAGAAGGAGCAGACAAAGACGCACTGGATGCACGCTTAGATGATCTAGTCGACATCACCTTACCAGCAGTAAATGATGAAAACGAAGATGGTGTGGATGATGCAGTTGCAGCACTTGAAGAAGCGACAGAGGCCGTAGAGGCGGCTGAAGCAGCATACGCTGCGGCAGAACAAGCGCTGATCGACGCAAATGCCAATGGCCTCATCACTCCAACAGAACTTACTGCATTGACTCAAGCACGTGATGATGCACTTGCTGCGAAAACAGAAGCACAAACAAAAGTGACAGCATTACCTGAGGC
>NZ_JBWYJB010000032.1:0-591 GCF_056784015.1 Acinetobacter sp. ANC_7655
TCTTCCAATGTCATACGACCTTGACCAATATGTTCGTTGTCTTGGAACACCATTGGGACAGCCATGATTTTGCGTTCTTCTACTTCGTCTTGGAAGAATGCACCATCAATCATGGTTGCTGTTGTGCCAGGGTTGTAGATTGCGATCAAATTAAGTGCTTGAACCACATCTGGGCAGTTATGACAGCTTAAAGATACGAATACGTCAAAGTCAGATTTGATTTCTAAAGCTTTGATGGATGCTAATACTTCATCAGATACTTTTGGTGCATAACCAGAAGTTTGTAGCAATGCCAAAATCAAAGAAGTGAACTCATGACCCATTGGTAAGCCTGCGAAGAAGACACGCGGTTCTTCACCTGCTTTTGCAATACCAAAGCTCGGCGCACGTTTATTTTGACCATCAAAACGAGCTGTGACGAATGGAGAAAGTGCAGCCACTTCTTCCACAAGTTCTTTGATTTTTGCAGATTTGTCTGAATCATTTAAAGTCGCAACCAATTCGATTGGACCTTCAAGGCGTTCTAAAAGCGTTTTTAATTGAGCTGAAGTATTTTGATCTAACATTGCTAACGTCTCCAAAGGAGTAATA
>NZ_JBWYJB010000033.1:0-559 GCF_056784015.1 Acinetobacter sp. ANC_7655
CGCAAGGTCAATTGCCGCTTCTACACCAGAGTTACCACCACCGATCACAGCCACACGTTTACCTTTGAACAATGGGCCATCACAGTGTGGGCAGTACGCAACACCACGGGTTTTGTATTCTTGCTCACCTGGTACATTCATTTCTCTCCAACGAGCACCTGTAGACAGGATGACCGTTTTCGATTCAAGTTTTGCACCATTCTCTAAAGTCACTTCAACTAAACCGTTGGCAGTTTCATCCGCACCTTTGATGTCAGACACACGTTGTAAGTTCATGATGTCAACACCGTATTCACGAACGTGTGCTTCCATTTCAGCTGCAAACTTAGGACCTTGGGTCTTTTGCACTGATGTGAAGTTTTCAATATCCATGGTGTCCATGACCTGACCACCCATGCGCTCAGCAACGATTCCTGTACGGATACCTTTACGAGCCGCATAGATTGCAGATGTGTTACCTGCAGGACCACCACCGATCACAAGCACGTCAAATGCATCTTTGGCATTGAGTTTTTCAGCATCTTTCGCTGCAGAGTTAGTATCGAGCTTCGCAACAATT
>NZ_JBWYJB010000034.1:0-559 GCF_056784015.1 Acinetobacter sp. ANC_7655
AGCCAAGTCAATTGCCGCTTCAACACCAGAGTTACCACCACCGATCACAGCCACACGTTTACCTTTGAACAATGGGCCATCACAGTGTGGGCAGTACGCAACACCACGTGTTTTGTATTCTTGCTCACCTGGTACATTCATTTCTCTCCAACGTGCACCTGTAGACAGGATGACCGTTTTCGATTCAAGTTTTGCACCATTCTCTAAAGTCACTTCAACTAAACCGTTGGCAGTTTCATCTGAACCTTTAATGTCAGACACACGTTGTAAGTTCATGATGTCGACACCGTATTCACGAACATGTGCTTCCATTTCAGCCGCAAACTTAGGACCTTGCGTCTTTTGCACTGATGTAAAGTTTTCAATGTCCATGGTGTCCATGACCTGACCACCCATGCGTTCAGCAACGATTCCTGTTTTAATACCTTTACGTGCTGCGTAGATTGCAGAAGTGTTGCCTGCAGGGCCACCACCGATCACAAGCACGTCAAATGCATCTTTGGCATTGAGCTTTTCAGCATCTTTGGCAGCAGAATTAGTATCGAGCTTCGCAACAATC
>NZ_JBWYJB010000035.1:0-507 GCF_056784015.1 Acinetobacter sp. ANC_7655
TATTAGCCGTGCTGATCAAGACCAATTTGCTTTAACCAGCCAACAACGTACGGCTGCTGCACAAGCACGCGGTTTCTTTGATCAAGAAATCGTGCCTGTGACTATTCCACAGCGTAAAGGTGATGCGGTTGTGGTGGCAAAAGATGAACATCCTCGTGCATCAACCACTTTAGAAGCGTTAACCAAGTTAAAACCTGTTGTAAAAGCAGACGGTACAGTAACCGCAGGTAATGCATCAGGCATTAACGATGGTGCTGCTGCGATTCTGATTGCGTCTGATGCAGCTGTAGAAAAATATGGTTTAAAACCTCGTGCCAAAGTGATTGGTGCAACCACCGTTGGGGTTGAACCTCGCATTATGGGCTTTGGTCCTGCACCTGCGATTAAAAAACTGTTAGCACAAACCGGTTTAACACTAGAGCAAATGGATGTGATTGAGCTGAACGAAGCGTTTGCAGCACAAGCATTGGCGTGTACACGTGACCTAGGTTTAGCCGATGATGATGC
>NZ_JBWYJB010000036.1:0-507 GCF_056784015.1 Acinetobacter sp. ANC_7655
CATTAGCCGCGCTGATCAAGACCAATTTGCTTTAACCAGCCAACAGCGTACGGCTGCAGCGCAAGCACGTGGTTTCTTTGATCAAGAAATCGTGCCTGTGACTATTCCACAGCGTAAAGGTGATGCGGTTGTGGTGGCAAAAGATGAACATCCTCGTGCATCAACCACTTTAGAAGCCTTAACCAAGTTAAAACCTGTTGTAAAAGCAGACGGTACAGTAACCGCAGGTAATGCATCAGGCATTAACGATGGTGCTGCTGCGATTCTGATTGCTTCTGATGCAGCTGTAGAAAAATATGGTTTAAAACCTCGTGGCAAAGTGATTGGTGCAACCACCGTTGGGGTTGAACCTCGCATTATGGGCTTTGGTCCGGCACCTGCGATTAAAAAGTTACTGGCTCAAACAGGTTTAACACTAGAGCAAATGGATGTGATTGAGCTGAACGAAGCGTTTGCAGCACAAGCATTGGCGTGTACACGTGACCTAGGTTTAGCCGACGATGATGA
>NZ_JBWYJB010000037.1:0-498 GCF_056784015.1 Acinetobacter sp. ANC_7655
TTCCCACCACTTTACCGTTGTAACTTACCGTCACTGTCGCACCAGCTTCTGTGGTTCCTGTTACTGTTTTATTGTCCGATGCCAAGACTTGCGTCAAGCTCGCAGGGGCTGTGGTATCTGGGGCTGTAACCGTATTTGCCTTGGTACTGTTATTGGCTTGGTCTGTTGCAATCACTTCTAGCTGTTCACCATTGGTGAACGCTGGATTCAACGTTAATGTGTATTGACCATCTGCACCTGCAACCGCTGTTCCGACAACTTTACCGTTATACGTTGCTTTTACTGTTGCGCCTGCTTCAGTTTGACCCGTGATCGTCTGGCCATCTTTGCTGATCACTTGCGTTAGGCTTGATGGTGCTGTGGTATCTGGAGCTATTATTTCTTGGGGTTGTGTTGCATTACCTGCTGGGTCTTTAGCAACAACTTCTAGCTTTTCTCCATTGCTATAGGCTTTATCCAGAGTCACGCTGTAGCTACCATCTGCTGTAGCAACCGCTG
>NZ_JBWYJB010000038.1:0-411 GCF_056784015.1 Acinetobacter sp. ANC_7655
AGAGGCAAAGAGTGGGCTTTTGTTTTGCCATTCTTCAAAGAGGATTTCCATCACTTCGACCACGGATTTATTCATAAATACGCGGCTGTTGCGGCGTTTGTGCCACAGGTTTGTTGCATCATTAAGCGTGAGTTTGTAGAGGGTCAGTGCCCCATCGCTTTGTCCTTGTGAGGCTTCGGTGATGATGCCAGTGGTTCTAAACAGGGTTCCTTGATCAGTGACTTGATCGACGGCCACTTGTGTGCCGATGAATTGTTTGAGTGGAATTAAGGCATTGGTCGAGAGACAGATGAGTTCTGCTTGCACGCCTTCGTTAAGGACATGGCTGCCATCGATGCGTTGTAGGAAGACTTGGCTATTCAGTTGTGAATGACTGAATTGGATGTGGAGGGCTCTGTTTTGGGCGGTTAG
>NZ_JBWYJB010000039.1:0-380 GCF_056784015.1 Acinetobacter sp. ANC_7655
GTGGCAATGATGATTTGTTTATAAGGTACTGTTGTACAGTCACCCGCAGCGAATACACCTTTTACATTGGTTTCGTTGCGATCGTTAATCACAATCTCACCACGGTTGGTTAATTCAACTTGAGTTTCTTTTAAGAAATCCGTGTTGGGTAACAAACCGATTTGTACGAAGATCCCCGCCAATTCGACAGTGTGTTCTTCATCCGTCGCACGGTCTTTGTATTTCAGTGCAGTGACTTGTTTGCCATCACCCACAACTTCTGTAGACAACGCATTTTTGATGACAGTCGTGTTAGGTAAGCTGTTCAATTTATCTTGAAGAACTTGGTCAGCACGTAGTTTGGTATCAAACTCAACTAAAGTGACATGCTCAACAATACC
>NZ_JBWYJB010000040.1:0-359 GCF_056784015.1 Acinetobacter sp. ANC_7655
ACCGAGCTGTTCCAATGCCGAAAAGATGTTGGCAAGCATGGTTATTATCTGTCTTTTATAATTTAATAAGGCTAAAGAATTTTTTAATATTTAAACAAAAAACAGACACGACAAACAGGTCCTGTTACACAAAACACCCATTTATTGTGAAATAAAATTACAAATAAAATACAGATTTGATTTAATAAATAATATAGATCAAGTTAATGATTACAAAAAAAGAGGCTGAAGTGTTAGCATCTTCAACCTCTGTAAACTAAAAAAACAAAAAACTTCTTATTTAAAGAATATGATTGAACTACTCCCCAGAACGAATGATGTAATCAAACGCTGACAGTGATGCTTTCGCGCCTTCACCC
>NZ_JBWYJB010000041.1:0-312 GCF_056784015.1 Acinetobacter sp. ANC_7655
CCAGGACAGATTTCAATTGGCTTCCAATTATATTCAGAAGCATATGGTGTTAATTACATAGAATTCGATGATGGTACCATTTGGGATAGAGAATTAATCAAATCTCATCTATCTAATAGATACGATGGGTCGGATGAAAGTGAAAAAGTTCAAGCAAATGCAAATGTCAATATCATTTATGGTATGGGTGGTAATGATACAATTATAGGTGGTACAGGAAATGATTATCTCTATGGGGGTGATGGAGATGATTTACTTATTGCTCAATATGGAGGGGATAAGTTAGAGGGTGGTGAAGGCAACGATACATTT
>NZ_JBWYJB010000042.1:0-296 GCF_056784015.1 Acinetobacter sp. ANC_7655
GATACAACTGCACCATCTGATACCGATGTAACGATTGATCCAATTGCGGATACAAACGATACAACACCAGAAATCACAGGTACAACTGAACCAGGAACAACAGTAAATGTCGTTGTTAAAGACAAAGACGGTCAAGTTGTTGCAGAAGGTCCAGCGACAGTTACAGGTGACACATGGACATATACACCATCAGTTGAATTGGCAGATGGCGAATATGACGTAGTTGCAAAAGCAACAGATCAAGCAGGTAACACAGGTGAATCTCAGCCAGAGAGCTTCGAGGTTGACACAGTAGC
>NZ_JBWYJB010000043.1:0-270 GCF_056784015.1 Acinetobacter sp. ANC_7655
CCTGAATTAACCATCGATGAGCTTAAGCCAACAAACGATACTACACCAACAATCTCAGGTAAGACTGAGCCAGGTGCAACAGTAAAAGTTGAAATCTTAGACAAAGATGGCAACCCTGTAGCAACAGGTGATGCGACTGTAGATCCAGAAGGTAACTGGTCGTTCACACCGACTGAAGAATTACCAGAAGGTGAATATACAGTTAAAGCTGAAGCGAAAGATGCGGTGGGTAATACTGCTACTGAAACTGCGGATGGCAAATTAACTGTA
>NZ_JBWYJB010000044.1:0-261 GCF_056784015.1 Acinetobacter sp. ANC_7655
ATTGGTAGATGCATTACCTGAATCACCAGCTAAAGATGATCTAGATGCTCGTTTAGATGCTTTAGATACAGCTGTGCCAGTAGTTAATGATTTAAATGATGATGGTATTATTGATGCTGCGGAAGCTGCGATTGCAGCAGCAACACAAGCGGTTCAAACTGCAGAAGCTAAGCATGATGAATTGGTAGAGGCAATTGATGCTAAAAATGGTGTAATCAGTCCAGCAATGCAAGCTGAATTACAAGCGATCAAAGATCAATT
>NZ_JBWYJB010000045.1:0-247 GCF_056784015.1 Acinetobacter sp. ANC_7655
CAAGTGCATCATCACGTGCTTGAGTCAGCTCAGCAAGTTCTGTTGGCGTGATTAAACCATCTGCTTCGGCATCTGCTAGTGCTTGCTCTGCCTCAGCATATGCTGCTTCAGCCGCCTCTACTGCTTCTGTCGCTTCTTCAAGTGCTGCAACTGCATCATCCACACCATCTTCGTTTTCATCATTTACTGTTGGTAAGATGATGTCGACTAGATCATCTAAGCGTGCATCCAGTGCGTCTTTGTCTGC
>NZ_JBWYJB010000046.1:0-220 GCF_056784015.1 Acinetobacter sp. ANC_7655
AGTACAAGCAGAAAAAGATGCGCTACAAGGTCGTTTAAATGATCTGGTTGATATCACTTTACCAGCAGTAAATGATGAAAACGAAGATGGTGTGGATGATGCAGTTGCAGCACTTGAAGAAGCGACAGAAGCAGTAGAGGCGGCAGAAGCAGCATATGCAGAGGCAGAGCAAGCACTAGCAGATGCCGAATCAGATGGTTTAATCACGCCAACAGAACTT
>NZ_JBWYJB010000047.1:0-216 GCF_056784015.1 Acinetobacter sp. ANC_7655
GCTATCTGAAAAAGTAATGTCGAGCGTTTGATTTGCTGACTCCTTCAAAATTAGTTCCTCAGGTAAATATCCTTCGAGTTTCAATGTGTCATTATGATGTACCCAACCATCTGTGGAGATCATAACTAAATCATTCAAATATTCTTTATTAATGACGTACACATTGTTGCCAGTGCCACCATTTAATGAAACATAGTAGCTAGCTTCCTTAACTAT
>NZ_JBWYJB010000048.1:0-210 GCF_056784015.1 Acinetobacter sp. ANC_7655
AGTACAAGCAGAAAAAGATGCGCTACAAGGTCGTTTAAATGATCTGGTTGATATCACTTTACCAACAGTAAATGACGAAGATGAAGATGGTGTTGTTGATGATATTGGTGAAGCTCTAACAGCGGCTGAAGCAGCAGTAGAGGCAGCAGAAGCAGCATACGCTGCGGCGGAACAAGCGCTGATCGATGCAAATGCCAATGGCCTCATCAC
>NZ_JBWYJB010000049.1:0-200 GCF_056784015.1 Acinetobacter sp. ANC_7655
TCGCCGCGCATCAGCTTAAAAATAATAAAGGGATGGATTTCGCATCCATCCTTTATCTTATTCACCTAAAGAATTTAGACCAATCCAAATCTAATCATTTTGATTTGTTTAAATTTTTGCAAGACCGAAAAGGATATAGATAGCTTTATCTATAAAACGCTATGATTGATAAATCTCAAAAGACTTTAACCGAAGCCCTC